>CAZXZF010000146.1:0-6723 GCA_964645095.1 uncultured Desulfocurvus sp.
TCTGGCTCGCGCCCAGCTCCAGCGCGGCGGCCAGGGCCAGGGTCATGGGCAGCACGCCGCACATGCTGATGTTCTCGCCGCGCACGGTCTCGTAGAACTGGGTCGGGTTCAGGGCCAGGGCCGGGTCGAGCGCCTTGGCGTCCAGTTCCTGGGCCATCTCATGGGTCACGAAATGGCTCATGTCCGAGCTGACGACCATGCTCACCGGACGCTCAAAGGCGCGCAGGGCGCGGCCAATGGCCTTGCCTGCCGACAGCAGGGAGGCCAGGTCCGGCTGGGACACGGCCAGGGCCACGATGCGTGTGTCCGGATTGAGCTCGGCCAGGAAGGGCACCATGACCTCCAGGGAGTGCTCGCGCTGGTGGGCCAGGGTGTCGGGCTCAAGGCGGCTCTCCTGGGCGCAGAGGTGCTCCACGAGCTCGGTGTCCACTTCAAGGGTGCCGCCGGGATACTGCCAGCGGCCCGAGGGCCACACGGCAAAAGGCTTGCCCAGGCCGGTGTGGTTGGGGCCCAGCAGCAGCACGGTTTCGGCCAGATTGGCGCGGCCCAGGGTGGCCCCGGCCACGGCGCCGGAGAAATAGTAGCCCGCGTGCGGGGCCATGGTCAGGATGGAGTGCACGCTTGACTTGCGCTCGACCTGATTCAGGTAGCCGCGCACCTCAAGGCGCAGGGCCTCGGGGTCGTTGGTGTAGAACTGGCCGGCCACGGCGGGCTGGCGGTCCAGGCTGGCGGCAAAGGGCATGGGCATGGCTCTCTTCTCCTGATCCCTTGGGCGCAATCAGCGCCCGTTGTTGTTCTGCAGATATTTCTGGAGCCGCTGGTCCAGGGCGCTGCTCGCCAGCTCCTGTGAGGCCATGCGGGCGTACACCGTGCCCGGTTTTCTCTTCACGATGTCGGAAAGCAGGTCCTTCCATTCGTCCAGCTTGCCGCCCTGGCGGTAGATGCCGGCAAGGCGCAGGCGCACCGGCGCCCAGTCCGGGTCGCTGTCCGGAATGATGCGGTCGAACTCCTTGGCCCACTTGAGGGTCTCGGTGTAGCGGCCGGAACGCTCCGTGGCGGTGATGGACATGAGCAGGCAGTCCTTGATCTTGTCCTTGTCGCCATGCGCCTCCAGGAGCAGGGCCAGGGCCTCCTGCGACAGGGCGAAGAGGCGGTGCATGTCCTGCTTGCGGGCCGCGTCCTTGGCCAGGGTGTACGTGGCGAAGGCGCGGGTGGGCAGGTCGGTGCCCGGGTCCGAGGCGATGCGCGTCCACAGGGGGATGCTCTTCTCGGTGAAGCCCTGGTTCTCCAGGGCCATGGCCCGGGCCTGCTCGAACTGGGCCAGCTGCCGGGGCGAGAGCTTCCAGGCCTTCGAGGCCTTGGCCGCCAGGTCGGAGATGCGGCTCCATTCCTTGCGCTCCATGAAGATGTTCATGGCCAGGTCCAGGGCCATCTCCGAGTACTTGGGCACCTGCGTCTTGCCCAGGAACCTGCCCGCGAGCTTGAGCGCGCGTTCCGGATCGCCGCGTTTCCAGGCGCTCACGGCGACGGCCAGGCGCGCATCGTCGCCCAGCAGGTCATGGTTCTCCTTGACGTAGCTGGCCGAGTCGAAGAGCTGCATCACCCGCTGGTAGTTGCCCTCCTGCACGAGCTGCGGCAGGGCCAGGAGGAAGGACTGGAAGCCCAGCTCCCTGGCTTTGCCCGTGAGCGGGCTCTTGGGGTATTTCTCCAGGAAGGCGTTGGCCGTGTTGATGGCGTCGAGGTAGGCCTTGCTGTAGAACTGCCACATGCCGAGCTTGATCAGGGCCAGGGGCGCCAGCGGGCTCTGCGGATACTTGGTGATGATGAGTTCATACGTCTCGTTGGGCTTGAGAGCCTGGGGCTTGCCGAACACGGAGACCATCTCGGACATGGTCGGGTCGTCGTACACGCCTTCCTCGGCGATGCGCATGCGCGCCACAAGCCCGCCCTCGCTGCCCGGGAAGTCGTGCACGGCCTTCTGGTAGACTTCCTTGGCGGCGGCGCGTTTGTTCTGGCGCAGGTAGATGTCGCCGATGCGCACCAGGGTCACGTCCGCGAACTCGGCGGCAGGGTTCAGGTTGAAATAGGTCCAGTAGTGGTCCTTGGCCTGGGCCAGCTTGCCCACCTTCTCTTCAATCTCGGCCGCCAGCCGGAGGAAGTCCGGGGCCTCCATGTAGAAGACCGGCCAGCGCTTGTCGATGTAGTCCACTATCTTGTAGCCCTTTTCGAAGTCGCCAAGCTTGCGCAGGGTCTGGGCCAGGATGTACGCGGTCTCCTTGGCCAGCTTGCTGTCCGGGTAGTCCTGGATGAGCTCCTGGTACTGCTCTGCGGCCTTTTTCAGGTCGCCTTTGCCGCGGTAGTATTCACCCAGGGCCCAGGGCACCATGGCCGCTCCCTGGTCGAGCTTGTACTTTTTCTTGATGATGTTGAAATAGGCCTTGGCCTCGCCGAGGTTGCCCACCTTGAGGTTCAACAGGCCGAGGTTGAGCAGGGCGCGGGGCACGCGCCTGGACTTCTGGTTGGCGTTCATGGCTGTCTGCTGCGCCCCGGAGATCTTGTCGTAGTTGCCGGTCATGCTGTCTTTGTAGGCCTGCATGTAGGCGTCCGCCAGATTATAGAGCACGTCTTCGCGCAGATCGCCCTTGAGGTTCGGCTCGCGCAGGAGTTCCTCCAGGGCGGTGACGGCTTGCCCCCACTGGCCGCTGGACATGTTTGACTGGGCCGTGAGCAGCTTGTCCTTGATCTGCTGCTCCGTGTGCGGCCCTTCGGCGGCCTTGTCCTTGCCGCCCTCCTTGGCGGGCGCGGCGTGGGCGTCCTTGGCCCCGTCCTTGGCCCCGTCCTTGGCCCCATCCTTGGCGGCCTCCTTGGGCTGGCCGTGGTCCGAGGCGTTGGCCGTGCCTGAAGCCTGGGGAGGGGCCGGGGGGGGCTGCTGGGCATGGGTGTCGGCCGCAGGCGTCGGGTGTTCCGCCATGGGGGGCTGGGCCACGGGCGGCAGGGTGGCGTTGGTTGCGCCGCCGGTGGGCGGCACGTTCTTCTGCACCTGCTGGCGCAGTTCCCAGGGCCGCGCACCCGGGGCCTGACCCTGTGCCTGAGCCGGGGCGATCTTGGCCGGAGCGGTGGCTGCGGCCTTGGGCGTTGCCGCCGTGCCGGAGACGATCTCGGCCAGGCGGGATTCTTCGGGGCTGCGGTGGTCGGCCCGGAAGCGCACCTCGCCCTTGCCCTTTTCCGGCTGCACGTCCACGGGGGAGGTCTGGGCAGGGGCGGGCAGGGAGGACTCGGCCGGACGCGGGGGGGGCTGCATGGTCGGCTGGGCTGTCTGCAGGGTTGTCTGCTGGTCCTGCAGGATCGGCTTCTCGGTCACGCCTGCGGGCAACTTGCCGCCAACCGTCTTTTCCGGGGACTTCGAAGGAGAGGCTGGCCTTTCCGGGGCCGTGGCCAGGGTCGGCTGGCCAGCCACCTGGGGCAGGGTTGCTGTGCTGCCGCTGGGCAGCCCGAGCACGGCCTTGTTTACCGGCGCGCGCATGGAATAGGGCACGGAAAAATAGGGCTGGCCTGTTGCCGTGTCGGTCTTGGCCGCGTCGGTCCTGGCCGGGGCGACCTGGGCAGGCTGCGCGGCCGAAGCAGGCTGGGGGGCGGCCGGGGCCTGCGCCGCGGGCACAGGCGTTGCGGGCGGGGCCGGAGCAGGGGCCTTGGCCTGTGCGGCTGCGGCCTGCTTCTCGCGCTTGGCCGTTGCCTGCTGCTCGCGTTTGGCCTCGGCCTCGGCCTTCCTGCGCTGGGCCTCCTCGGCCTTGGCTTCCTGCTGGCGCTTCTTTTCGGCCAGCTTTTCGGCCTTCACTTCCTGGGCGGACTTTTTCCCGTCCTCGGCCTTCTTGCCGTCCTGGCCTTTCCTTTCCGAAGCGGCCTTGGCGTCGACCTTGGCGTCTGGCTTGGCGTCTGGCTTGGCCTCTGGCTTGGCACTCGGCTTGGCGTCTGGCTTGGCGTCAACTTTTGCCTCTGGCTTGGCACTCGGCTTGGCTTCGGGCTTGGCTTCGGGCTTGGCCTTGCCGCCGTCCCAACGGGCCCCGATGGGGTCGGAAAACACCTGGATCTGGAGCTGCCCCTTGCCGGACACCGGGAAGTTCACGTAGCCGAAGCCGCTGGTGCGCATCTGGATCTTGAAGCCGCCAGGGATGGCGCGCACCCCGGACACGAGCTTGGAGCCGCCCACGCTGGGCGCGGCGGCGGCCTTCTCGCCGGGCGCGGCCTGGATGAGCACGGTGAGTTCTTGCGGCCCGGTGCGGTGCACGGTGTATTTCGGGAGCGTGCCGGATTCGGCGCTGACGGTGAGGGTGTCCGAGCTTGCCCCGGCCTGAAAACCGGTCTGCAAGGCCGCGCCGGGCAACGGACACAGGACTCCCCCGGCGGCCAGGGCCGCCACGAGCCAGAGGGGCGCTGTCAGTCGTCTCCAGGTCATGGCATGGGCCTGCTCGGTCCCCGCATCCTTAAACACCCGCCTGGCGGGCCTCAGGAGTCGAGGAGGTTGCGTTTCTTGAGCTTCTCGATGAGCGTCGTGCGTTTGATGCCGAGGATCTCCGCGGCCTGGTTCTTGACGCCGCCCGCCTCTTTCAGGGCCTCGGTCAGCAGGCGCTCCTCGGTCTCGTCCAGAAATTCCTTGAGCCCCAGGCCCTTGTCGCGCAGGTCCTTGAGCTCCGGCCAGGCGAACCCGGCGCTCACGCCGATACTCGCGATGATCTGCTGGACCTTCTCCTGCTCGGGCATGCCCGCGTTGCGCTGGATCTTCTCCGGCAGGTCCTCGGGCTCGACGGTCTGGCCTTCGCAGAGGATGGACAGGCGCTCCATGAAGTTTTCCAGCTCGCGCACGTTGCCCGGCCAGGCATAGGCCACGAGCATGGCCCTGGCCTTGGGGCCGACCTTCATGTTCGGGCGGTCCTTCTCGAAGCAGAAGCTGCGCAGGAAATACTCGGCCAGGACCAGGACGTCCTCCCCGCGCTCGCGCAGGGGCGGCAGCTGCATGGGGATGACGTTCAGGCGGTAGAACAGGTCCTCGCGGAAGCGGCCCTCGGCCACCTCGACTTCCAGGTCGCGGTTGGTGGCGGCCACCACGCGCACGTCGACCTTCTTGGTCTGGGTGCCGCCCACGCGCTCGATCTCTTTTTCCTGGAGGGCGCGCAGGATCTTCACCTGCAGGCTCAAGTCCATCTCGCCGATCTCGTCGAGGAAGATGGTGCCGCCGTCGGCCAGTTCGAAGCGGCCGGGGCGCGAGCGGATGGCATGGGTGAAGGCGCCCTTTTCGTGGCCGAAGAGTTCGCTCTCCAGAAGCTCCCTGGGGATGGCCCCGCAGTTGATGGGCACAAAGGGTTTGCTGTGGCGTTTGCTGTTTTTGTGCAGGGCGCGCACGAGCAGTTCCTTGCCCGTGCCGGATTCCCCGGTGACGAGGACCGTGCTGTCCGTGGGCGCGACCTTCTCCAGGATCTTGTAGACCTCGCGAAGGGCCGGGCTGTTGCCGATCATGCCGTCGATGTTGAGCGCCATTGCTCCTCCCCGGATAGCCTCCCCAGACCGCGGGCGCACCTAGAGACGCCCGCGAGGCGTGCTCCACTCACTGTCAATGAAATGACACAAAGTCAACCGTTTTCTAGAAAAAATATAAACACGGCGCGGAATCTGTATTTCCGCGCCGTGCCTGGTTTGAGAGCGGTTCATTTCGAGAAGCGCCGGAGGATTTTTCCCCTACGTGCAAAAGCGCCGGGCGATTTCCTTGCTCGGGATCAGCCCTGTGGCGGCGGCGGAGACGATGTTGCCCGCCACGCCCGGCCCGTCTCCGGCCACGAAGAGCCCGGCCACGGCGGTCTCCAGGTGCTGCGTGGTCTCCACCTGGGTGGCGAAGAACTTGATCTCCGGCGCGTAGAGCAGGGTCTCGTCGTTGGCCACCCCTGGCACCACCTGGCCGAGCTTCTCCAGGCCCTCCACGAGGTTGGTCAGGATGCGCTCGGGCAGGGCCATGGCGATGTCGCCGCAGACCACGTTTTTCAGCGTGGGCTCAATGGAGCTGTTCTTGATGCGCGACCAGGTGCTGCGCCGTCCGCGCTTCAGGTCGCCGAAGCGTTGCAGGATGGGCTTGCCGTCGCCGATGAGCGAGGCCAGCCGCCCGATGTGCTCGCCGTAGGCCTGGTTGTTGGTCACCGGATCGTTCAGCACCACCTTGGACAGGAAGGCGAAGTTGGTGTTGGCGCTCTTCCTGTCCAGGTAGGCGTGCCCGTTGACGCAGACGAAGTCCTGGTAGTTCTCCAGGGCCACATAGCCGCCGTCGTTGGTGCAGAAGGTGCGCGTCTGGTCGTCGTACTTGCTGGTGCGGATGAAGAAGGTCGGGTCGTAGATGACCTCGCAGAGCTCCTGCATGACCTCCCGGGGCACCTCCACGCGCACGCCGACCTCGATGCCGCGCTGCGACAGCCCGAGGCCCAGGTCCCGGGCCTGGTTGCCCACCCACTCCGCGCCCACCCGGCCCGGAGCCAGGATCACGGCGCGCGCGGTGTACTCGGCGCGGTTGGTCTCCACGCCCTTGAGCACCCCGTTCTCGGTGAGCACGCTTTTGACCTCCTCGGAGGTGTGGAAGGTGACCCCGCGCGATTTCACGTACTCGGTCATGTCCGTGATGAGGCCGGGCAGCTTGTCGCTGCCCAGGTGCTTCTGGCGGATGATCAAGAGGTCGATGCCGCATTT
>CAZXZF010000147.1:0-6721 GCA_964645095.1 uncultured Desulfocurvus sp.
GGGGGACAACCGCCCGGCCTGACCGTTTCCGGCCCGCCGCAGCGCAGCGCAAGACTGCCCCTTGCCCCCAGGCCCCGGCGGGCTTATCTTGCACCCTGACGTGCACATGACCACCTGCCGCGCCAATGGTCGCGGACAGTAATCGCGCCCAAGCATGGCGCCAATGCCCGAGGAGTTTCCATGCGCCGCAGCTCATCCCGGCTCGCCCCCTGGCTCGCCCCCCTGCTCGTTCTGCTCTGCGTTGCCAGCGCCCTGGCCGCAGCCAAGAAACCCGTTGCCAAGGTCCCGGCAGCACAAGCCGCCGTCCGGCTTCAGGCCCCGCCCGCCCGCCAGACAGAGGCCCTGGCAGAAGCCCCGGGCGCGGGCAACACCCTGGTGCGCCTGAAAAACGGCATGAGCGTGCTGGTGCGCGAGGACGACCGCTTCCCCCTGGTGAACATCCGCATCCTGGTGCACGCGGGCTCGGCCTACGAGACGCCCGCCCAGGCGGGCATCAGCCACGTGCTGGAGCACATGGTCTTCAAGGGCGCCGGCGACCCCGGCCCGGACCGGATGGGCGCGGGCGAGGTGGCCCGGCGCATCGAGGCCGCGGGCGGCAGCCTGAACGCAGGCACCAGCTTCGACCACACCACCTACTACGTCGAGGTGCCGGACCAGGCCTGGAAGCTCGGCCTGGCCACGGTGGTGGACATGACGCTCAAGCCCGTCCTGGACCCCAAGGAGCTGGAGAGCGAGAAGGAGGTCGTGCTGGCGGAACTCAAGCGCGGCCAGGACTCCCCGGACAACATGCTCTTCCAGACCGTGCAGGGCATGCTCTGGAAGAACACCAGCTACGAGTGGCCGGTCATCGGCTTTACCGGCACCGTGCGCGCCGTCACCAGCCAGTCCATGCGCGACTACATCGCGCCGCTGTACCAGCCCCAGAACATGCTTTTGTGCGTGGTGGGCCGGGTCAAGGCCGCAGAGGTCCTGGCCGAGGCCGAGCGCCTGCTGGGCGGCCTGCCGGGCACCAGCCAGCTCACCCCGCCCGTGCCCTTTGCCGCGCCAAGGGCCGCCAGGGCCGACGGCCCGCAGCTCGCCGTGGTGCCCGGCCCCTGGAACAAGCTGCACCTGGCCCTGGCCTTCCCGGCCCCGGATTTCCTCTCGGCCAAGATGGCCGGGCTGGACGTCCTGGCCCAGGTGCTCGGCGGCGACTCCACCTCGCGGCTGTACCGCAAGTTCAAGTATGACAAGCGCCTGGTGGACTCCGTCAGCGTGGGCAGCAGCAACCTGGAGCGCTCCGGGGTGCTCATGGTCGGCGCCGTGCTCGACGCGGACAAGCTGCCGGAGTTCTGGGAGGCGCTGGTGGCCGAGCTGGCCGCCTTTGATCCCGCCTCCATCACCGACCAGGAGCTGGCCCGGGCCCGCACCAACATCGAGGCTGGGCTGTTCCTGACCAGGGAGACCCTCTCCGGCCTGGCCGGAAAGATCAGCCACCAGTACGCCTTTGAGGGCGGCCCCCAGGGCGAGGCCAACTATCTCCAGGGCATTGCCAGCGTGGACCGTGTCCAGTTGGCCGCCCTGTACCGCGAGTTCTTCCGGCCCGAGCACATGTCCGTGGCAGCGCTCACCCCCAAGGGCGTCACCCTGGAGACAGGGCCGCTTTTGGCGGTGCTGGACAAGCGCTGGCCCGCCAAGATGGCGGCCAAGGGCGGGGCCGAGGCCGCAACAGCCAAGGCCGTCCGCCAGGTGAGCCTGCCCGGCGGCGGCACCCTGGTCTTCCAGCCGGACCACACCCTGCCCTACACGGCGCTGTCCCTGGCCTGGCCCGGCGGCGACGGCCTGCTCATCCCCGCCGAACAGGGCCTGGCCGCGCTCACGGCCTCCATGCTCGGACGCGGGACAAAAAAGCTGAGCGCCAACCAGCTGGAGGACTTCCTGGCCGACCGGGCCGCGAGCCTGGGCGCCAGCGCAGGCACCGAGACCTTCAGCGTCAGCGCCAAATTCCCCAGCCGCTTCAGCGCGGACATGCTGGGCCTGGTGCGCGAGATACTGGCCGGCCCGGCCTTTGCCAAAAAGGAGCTGGCCCGCGCCCGGGAAGACCAGCTGAACGCCATCAAGCACAGCGAGGACCAGCCCGTCAGCCTGCTCTTCCGCAACCTGCCGGGCATCCTCTTCGCCTCCGCGCCGCAGAACTACAAGCGCCTGGGCCTGGCCGAGACCGTGGCCAGGATGACCGAGGCCCAGGCCAAGGGCTTCTGGGCCAGGCAGTCGCGCGAGCCGTTCGTGCTCTCGGTCTGCGGAGAGTTCGACGAGGCGGAGGTGACGGCCTTTGCCCTGGCCCTGGAGCGTGAACTGCGCGTGGCGCCCAAGGCCTACGCCCTCAAGACCCCGGCCTGGAATCCCAAGGCCCGGAAGACGCTGACCCTGAAGGGCCGCAAGCAGTCGCACCTGCTGGTGGTCTTCCCGGCCCCGGGGCGCGAGGACCTGGAGACCAGCACCCGCCTCTCGGTTTTGCGCGCGGTTTTGGCGGGCCAGAGCGGCCTGCTCTTCCGCGACCTGCGCGACCGCCAGGGCCTGGGCTACACGGTGACGGCCTTCATGTCCCAGGGCAGGCATGCCGGCTACATGGCCTTCTACATCGCCACGGACCCGGACAAGGTGCCCCAGGCGCTTGCAGGCTTCCGCAAGGCCGCAGGGGACATCGCCGCCCAGGCCCTGCCCGAGGCCGAACTGGCCCGGGCCAAGAACATGCTCTCCGGGGAGTACTACCAGGACCGCCAGGCCCTGCTCGCCCGCAGCGGCGAGGCCGCCGGGGCGCTGGTGCAGGGCTACGAGCGCGACATGGAGCGCCAACTGGTGGAGCGCGCCCAGAAGCTGAGCAGCGAGGACGTACGCAGCGCGGCAGCGGCCGTGCTCAAGTGGGACGACGCCTTTGTGGTCCAGGTGGAGCCCTAAGACGCTCCCGGCCCTTGATAGGGGGGCCGAAGTTGGGCTAGAGGTTGGGCTACAGGTTGAAAAACACGGGCGCGGACAGCGGGAACTCCAATTCGGACGAGCCCCCGGCGCGAGAGAGACCGACGAGGAGGCATGATGGCCCTATTCAACACCAGCGGGCGCAAGACCAAACCCGTGGAGGAAGAAACCAAGAACGATCCGCGCCTGGGCCTGGCCAAGGACCATTACATGGCCGGGCGCTTCAAGATCGTGACGCTGGACTCCGTGCCCACGCGCGAGGTCCTGGGCACCTTCGGGCTCATCGTCTGCCGCAGCTACAACTTCGACAACGCCTTCTACGGCCTCATCGCCCAGGCGCTGGAGGTCAACGCCGACGCCATCCTGGGCTACCGCGAGACCGTGGCCTTCCATCCCGAGGGCGACAAGTACTACTCCTGCTACGGCACGGCCGTGCGCCTGAAGCCCATGAAGTGATCCGCCCCGGCGACTCGACCCGCTAAAAAACGAAAAGCCCCGGAACCGCGCTGGCTCCGGGGCTTTTTTGTTTCCTTGCAGCAGGCTAGGGTCTGTTTCCAAAAGATGGATTTTGTTCCCTGGCGAGGACAGAGCCGGGCAGGGGTCAGGGAGAGTACTCATGCGGTACAGCCCTGGACCCTGCTCGGCTCACGACGACGTCCAGGGGGCAAAAGACGCTTTTGGGGCAGGCCCTAGAACGCGCCGACCATGTCCCGTGACAGCTCGCGGTAGACATCGGCCACCAGGACCACGCCGAGCACCCGGCCGTTCTCCTCCACCACGGCCCAGCCGCGCCGCTTGCGCAAAAACAGCTCCAGCACCACGGGCAGCGGGTCGCTGGGCTTGAGCATGGGCACGTCGGCGTCCATGTGCCCGGCCAGGGAGGTGTGGGTGCACACGGCGCAGGCCCGGGCAAAGGTCTTGTCGAAGTCGCTGTCCTCGACGACCTTGAGTTCCGGGTCGCGCAGCACGCTTTCGTCCACGGCCTCCAGCACCTTCCACACCGACACCGCGCCCTTGAGCTTGCGCGTCTCGCCGCCGGACTTGCCCAGCACCAGCACCACGTTGTTCTCCGGGGTGGCCTGCTGGCTGTCGCGCAGGGCGCGCACCACCTCGGCCAGGCTGGCCGACTCTTCGACCCAGGCGAAATCCTCGCGCATCATGTCCCAGGCGCGCTTGCGAAACAGCATGGCATCTCCTCACAGCAGTATTTTCCTGCCGGGCACGGCCTCCCCTTGAAGCGGACCGGACAGGGCAAGGTCTGTGTAACCCGTCCCGGCACGCGGAGGCAAGCCTTGGGGCGACCTTGACAAAAGATCGTCCCGGCCCCACTCTCCGGGACATGAAACGACTTGCGTCCTTGACGCTGCTTCTGTTGCTGCTTGCGGCCCAGCCCGCCCAGGCCGAGTACCCCTTTGCCCGCGGGGAGAAGCTCTCCTACGACCTGTTCTGGACCTTTGTGCGCGCGGGCACGGCCACGCTGGAGACCCTGCCGGGCGCCGAGGCCGAGGGCGAGCGGGCCGTGCACTTCCGCGCCCTGGCCCAGACCACGCCCTTTGTGGACAAGTTCTACCGCGTGCGCGACCAGATCCAGTCCTGGGTGGACCCCAAGGTGACGCACGCGCTCCTGTACCAGAAGGACCAGTCCGAGGGCGACTACGTGCGCAACTACGTCATCCGCTTCAACACCCAGAACAACATGGCCTACCGCTACAGCAAGGGCACGCTGAAAAACGCCGTGATCATCAATCCCGGCACCTTTGATCCCCTGTCCATGCTCTTTTTGTTCCGCACCCAGCCGCTGGCCGTGGGCTTCGAGTTCGCCGCGCCCGTCACCGACGGCGACAAGGCCGTGGTCGGCAAGGCGCGGGTCATCCGGCGCGAGACCATCACCACCCCGGCGGGCACCTTCGACACCTTCCTGGTGGAGCCGGAGATCAAGGACATCGGCGGGGTCTTCCGCAAGAGCCCCAGCGCCACGCTCCAGGTCTGGATCACGGCCGACGAACGGCGCCTGCCCGTGCGCGTCAAGAGCAAGGTCGTGGTCGGCTCCTTCTCCATGGACCTGACGGCCTATGAAGGCCCGCAACAAGCATCCCCGCAAACACAACCGCAGCAAGCAAAACCCTTGCAGCAAAAATAGGAGCGCGCATGAGCCGCAACACATCTGGTCGCGGCGGCGGGAGCCACAAGTCCGGCCGACACTCGCACAGCACCTCGGGCCGCACCCCCCGCCACGGGTCGAGTCCTCGAACCGGGCACCGCACCTCCAGCGCCGCCGCCTCGCCGCTCACCGGCAAGCTGGTGGACCTCGACATCGACGCCCTGGCCCTGGGCGGGGCCGGCGTGGGCCGCATGCCCGAAACCATCGAAGGCATTGACGACTTCACCGGCGCGGGCATGGCCGTGTTCGTGGCCGGAGCCCTGCCCGGCTCCCGTGTGCGCGCGCGCCTGACCCAGGTCCACCGCCGCCACGCCGAGGCTACGGTGGCCGAGGTGCTGACCCCCTCGCCCGAGGCCGTGACGCCCTTTTGCCCGCATTTCGGCCTGTGCGGCGGCTGCTCGCTGCAGCACCTGGCCCCGGAAAGCCAGCTGGCCTGGAAACAGCGCCAGATCCTGGAGGCCCTTGCGCGCATCGGCAAGGTGGAGCCGAGGACCGTGCTGCCGCCCGTGGCCGCGCCCATGGGCCAGCGCTTCCGCAACAAGATGGAGTTCGCCTTTCAGGGCAAAGGCGACGCCCTGCGCCTGGGCCTGTACGAGGCCGGGGCGCCCGGCCAGACCCCTGCCCAGAAAGGAGTGGGCCGGGTCTTTGACCTTGCCACCTGCCCCATCTTCCCCGAGGCCGGGGAGGACATCGTCCACGCCGTGCGCGAGGCCTGCAAGGCGGCCAAGCTCTTCGCCTACGACCGCGCCACCCGCGAGGGCTTCCTGCGCCACCTGGTGCTGCGCCACAGCGTGCACCAGGACGCGCTTCTGGCCCAGCTCATCACCGCGCCCGCCACCGAAGGCCAGGGCCGCGCGGTCCAGGCCATGGGCCAGGAGCTGCTGGCCCGCTTCCCAAAGCTCACGGGCTTTGCCCACTCCGAGCGCGGCAGGGCTGACGGCCTGTCCCAGGCAGAGCGCACGCGCATGACCCTGGGCTCGCCCGTGCTCATCGAGGCCCTGGAGGACGTGCGCTACTCCATCAGCGCCGACGCCTTCTTCCAGACCTGCACCAGGGGGGCCGAGGCCCTGTACGCCGCCCTGCGCGACCTGGCCGACCTCGCGCCCACGGACACGGTCTACGACCTCTACTCCGGCGGCGGCGGCATCGCGCTGTTCCTGGCCAAGGCCGCCGGGCGCGTGCTGGGCCTGGAGCAGAACCCCTCGGCCGTGGCCGACGCCGAGGCCAACGCCAAGCTGAACGGCACGCAGAACTGCCGCTTCATGCGCGCCGACCTCTCGGGCCAGGAGCCCATCCCCCTGCGCCTGCCCGAGGACTTCGAGATCCCGGCCGTGGCCGTGGTCGACCCCCCGCGCGAGGGCCTGGACGCCGGGCTGGTGCAGTGGCTCATCGACAAGCCCCTGCCCCGGCTGGTCTACGTGTCCTGCAACCCGGCCACCCTCGCGCGCGACGCCGGGCTGTTGTCTGCGGCCTACGAGCTCTCCGCTGTGCAGGCCGTGGACCTGTTCCCGCACACGGCCCACGCCGAGTGCCTGGCCCTGTTCACGCCAAAGGTTGGGTGAGCGCTGGCCGGGTAATTGCCGGCCGGGCAATTGCCAACAGATA
>CAZXZF010000148.1:0-6648 GCA_964645095.1 uncultured Desulfocurvus sp.
ACTGCATCTTGCTGATCTTGGTCACGCCGTCGACGATGTCGGCCACTTCCTCGCCGAAGAGCTCCTCGATCTCGTCGATGGTGGTGCGGGTGTCCTCCACCGTGTCGTGCAAAAGCCCGGCGGCCACGGTGGCCTCGTCGAGCTTCATGTCGGCCAGGATGCTGGCCACGCTCATGGGGTGCGAGAGATACGGCTCCCCGGACAGGCGCGTCTGGCCCACGTGGGCCTGGGCCGTAAAGATGTACGCCTTCTGGATCAGCTCCAGGTCCGGCTTGTCGATGTAGGACGCCACCTTGTCGGTGATCTCGTTGATGCGGATCATTATTGTGTCAGCTCCGGGCCTTCTTTGGCCCCTTTAATCCACCAGCGGATGAAGTTGTAGGAGATGCCGGCCGGCGCGGGCTCGATGCCCTGCACCCGGGCGTGGACCATGGGCAGGGCCATGGGCACATAAAGGAAGCAGTAGGGCTGGTCCGCGTGGAGGATCTCCTGGATGCGGTCATAGATGGGCTTGCGCTTCTTCTGGTCCAGCAGCCTGCGCCCGCGCTCCAAGAGTTCGTCCAGCTCACGATTCTTGTAGCCCACGAAATTGAGCCCGCCCGGCACGGCCTTGGACGAATGCCAGACGTCATAGAGGTCCGGGTCCTGGACGATGTTCCAGCCGATGATGATCGCGTCGAACCGGCCCTTGTCCACGAATTCCTTGATGAAGGCGGCCCACTCAACCGTGCGGATCTCCACCTTGATGCCCAGGGCCGCAAGCCTGCTCTGGACGATGATGGCCGTCTTGATGCGCGGGCTGTTGCCCTGGTTGGTCAGGATGGTGAAGGCAAAAAGACGCCCGTCCTTGTCCTGGAGCGGGCCCTTTGGCGTGCGGCGCGTCCAGCCGGCCTCGGCCAAAAGCCGCTTGGCCCTGGCCGGGTCGTACTCGTTGGCCGGGATGTCCTTGTCATGGGCCCAGGTGCCGGGCTTGTAGGGTCCGTTCGCGGCCTGGCCCAGGCCGGAGAGCACCCCGCGCACGATCTCGTCCTTGTCCAGCGCGTGGTTGATGGCCCGGCGCACGCGCACGTCGGAGAAGAGCCTGCTCTTCAGGTTGAAGCCCATGTAGGTGTAGGCCGAGGCCACGTACTGGAACTTGCGGTAATTGGCCGCCCAGTCCTGGCTCTCGGTCTGGTACAGGTACTGCTGGGGCGAAAGGTTGATCTCGTCCAGGTTGCCGGACTTGAGCTCCATGAACTGGGTGGACTGGTCCGGGATGACGCGCATGACCACCTCGTCGATGAACGCGCGGCCCTCGAAATAGTCCGGGTTGGCCACCAGCACCAGCCGGTCGCCAGAGGTCCACTCCTTGAGCATGTACGGACCCGCGCCAACGGGCTGGCGCGAGAGCGGGGTCTTGAGCAGGTCCTGGCCCTCCAGCAGGTGCCGGGGCAGGATGGCGCTGGCCCAGGTCACCAGGGCCCGGGCAAAGGGCTTGTCGTAGCGCACCTCGAAGGAATACTCGCCCGTGAGCCTGAACTCCTTCACGGCCAGGAAGTCCTCGGCGTAGGCCGTGGGCGTCTTGGGGTCGATCATGAGCCTGTAGGTGAACTCCACGTCGCGCGCTGTGAGCGGCTTGCCGTCTGTCCAGCGGATGCCCTTCTTCAGGGTGAACTTGAGCAGCCGCCCGTCCTCCAGAATCTCGTAGGACTCCGCAGCCAGGGGCACGAGGTTGATGTTCTTGTCGTACTTGAGCAGGCCCACGTAGATGAGCTCAGCGATCTCGTGCGAGGCGGAATCCGAGGCCAGGGGCGGGATGAGGTTGCTCGGCTCGCCGATGGTCGCCTGCACCAGGCGGCCGCCAAATTGCGGGGTGGCGGGAAGGGCTGGCCGGGCGTCCGCCTGGAGGCCCGCCTGGGCGGGCTTGGGGCGAGAGGAAGAGGCGGGCGCATCTTTGCCCTCGCCCTGGCCACAAGCGGCCAGAAACATAAGCGCCAGAACGAGCGCCAGTGTTCGATTCCGTAGCATCATCAATCCTCTTGCCAAATCTCAAAACCTTGCGCATATAATGAGCGAAGCGTTGCTGTCGCCAACACTATGGCCCAGACCACGTAAAAAGCCAAGCAGCCCTTGCTTTTGCGGCGGCCATTGCTATACTCTCTCATTCGCGTCTGATATCGTGGCAGCAGAGGCCGCAGCTGACGCACCGTACAGCCAGTAAGGAGTTTTCTGCTTCATGCCTATCGCCGATGAGAACAGGGTCCGGGAGATCCTCACCCGCTTCGTCCGGGAGACGATCCCTGATTATATTGTGGAGAATTCCACCGCCATTGTCGAGTCCGATGGCGTGCAAAAACTCGACGTCAAGCAGCGCGACCAGTTCCTGGACGTGGACGGGCAGGTGCAGGGCGACGATTTCCAGATGTACACCTCGGAGCTCGGCCTCAACTTAAGCGACGGCACCATCAGCTCCTACTGCAACTGCCCGGACTCCTTCTCCGGCGTCTGCCGCCATGTGGGGGCCACGGCGCTCAAGATGCTCAAGTCGCTCACGAGCGCCAAGAAGACCGACGTGCCCAAGCCGCGCACGGACTGGCGGCAGACCTTCCGCACCTTCTTCTCCACCGAGCTTGAGCCCGAGCCGGGCAAGCACTACCTGGTGTTCCGCCTGTTCCCGGAGCCCGGACGCCTGCAGGTCTCCTTTGCCCGCGCCCGCCAGAACAAGTCCGGCATCTCCTCCGTGCAGCAGGACATCACGCTGGAGCAGATCATCAAGAACCCGGACTGGTGCGAGATCTCGCCAGGGCTGCCCAAGGTCGCGGGCATGATCGCCCACTACCTGGACTACCAGGGCCACCGGGTGGAGCTGCCTGCGGGCCTGCATTCCTGGTTTTTCCGGGCCGTCAAGAACGAGTACTACATCTATCTGCGCGACACCGACCAGCCGGTGCGCATCGAGAGCAAGACCCTGCAGCTCAAGCTCTCGCCGCAGCTCTCCGAAGACGGCCTGGGCTTTGACCTGCTGCTCTCGCGCGAGGACCGCCCGCCGTTCTCCATCCGCAGGGAGGACGAGATATATTTCTACGGGCGGCTGCCCCTGTGGCTTTACTGGAAGGGCAGCTTCCACCCCGTGCAGACCGGGCTCGACCCCGAGCTCATCCAGGAGATGGTCGAGCAGGCGCCCATCGTGCCCCATGCCGACATCTCCGAGTACCTGGACCGCGTGTGGACCAAGATCCCCGTCTCCGACCTCTACGGCCAGGAAGACTTCCTGGAGCGCATGGGGCCGATCTTCCAGCCTGCGGAGTTCAACCCCAAGCTCTTCCTGGACGAGGAAGGCAGCCTGCTCGTGCTCAAGATCCACTGCATGTACGACACCGAGCACGGCGAGGTCACGCTGCCCGGCCCCAACCCGGACCTGCAGACCGGCAGCTACCGCTACGCCGACAAGAGCTACCTCATCCGCCGCGCCCAGGACGAGGAGGCCGTGCTCTTCGCCGAGCTCCAGCACATGGGCTTCCAGCCCAGGAGCAACCACACCTGGTTCATGGAGCAGGAGGCGGCCATCAACTTCCTGCTGGACTTCTACCCCATGCTGGTCGAGGGCTACCGCGTCTACGGCGAGCAGAACCTGACGCGCTACAAGGTGCGCCTGAGCAAGCCGGAGATTGTGGCCGAGGTCACGAGCGACGAGGAGAACAAGTGGTTCACCCTTGACCTCACCGTGCAGTACGATGACCAGAAGGTGCCCATCGAGGAGATCTGGAAGGCCTGGGTCCAGAAGAAACGCTACGTTCAGCTGAAGGACGGCTCCTACACCAGCCTGCCCGAGTCCTGGCTGCGGCGCCTGGGCCACAAGCTCAAGGCCCTGGGTTTCGACCCCGAAAAGCCGCCGCAGAAGAAGTTCCAGCAGTTCGAGGCCCCGGTGCTGGACAACCTGCTGGACGACATGCCCGGCGCCAAGACCGATGCCTACTTCGTGAAGCTGCGTGAGAAAATCAGCAACTTCGAGCAGATACGCCAGCTGCCGCCGCCCAGGGACCTGAACGCCACCCTGCGCCCCTATCAGGTCATGGGCATGAGCTACCTGAATTTCCTGCGCGACTACGGCTTCGGCGGCATCCTGGCCGACGACATGGGCCTGGGCAAGACCGTGCAGACCCTGGCCTTCCTGCTCTCGCTCAAGGAACGCGGAGTCAAGGGGCCGACCCTCATCGTGGTGCCCACAAGCGTGCTGCCCAACTGGGAGCGCGAGGCCGCGAAGTTCGTGCCCGCCATGTCGCGCCTGACCATCTACGGCGCCAAGCGCGACGATCTCTTCATCCGCATCAAGGACTCGGACCTGATCATCACCACCTACGCCCTCTTGCGCCGCGACCTGGAGGAGCTCTGCAAGTACAAGTACACCGTGGTCATCCTGGACGAGGCCCAGAACATCAAGAACCCGAACACCATCACGGCCCGCTCCGTGCGCAGGCTCGACGCCGAGATGCGCCTGTGCCTGTCCGGCACGCCCATCGAGAACAACCTCTTCGAGCTCTGGAGCCTGTTTGAGTTCCTCATGCCCGGCTTTTTGGGCTCGCAGCACGCCTTCCAGCGCGGCATCGTCAAGCCCATCAAGGACGCCGACGAGGAGACGCTGGACTACCTGCGCTCCCGCGTGAAGCCGTTCATCCTGCGGCGCACCAAGAACGAGGTCGCCAAGGACCTGCCGCCCAAGATCGAGACCACGCACTACTGCGAACTGGCCGACGAACAGCGCGACCTCTACGGCGCCCTGGCCGCCAGGCTCAAGGCCCAGGTGCTGCGGGACGTGGACGAGAAGGGCCTGGCCAAGAGCCAGATGTCCATCCTGGACGCGCTGCTCAAGCTGCGCCAGATCTGCTGCCACCCGCGCCTGCTCAAGCTGGACATCCCGGGCATCAACACCAACCTGCCCTCGGGCAAGTTCGACGCCTTCAAGGACCTGGTGACCGACATCGTGGAAGGCGGGCACAAGGTGCTGGTGTTCTCGCAGTTCGTGCAGATGCTGCACATCATCCGCTCCTGGCTGCAGATCCGCGAAGTGCCCTTCGCCTACCTCGACGGCTCGAGCAAGGACCGCTTCGAGCAGGTGGACAAGTTCAACGACACGCCCGAGATTCCGATCTTCCTCATCTCGCTCAAGGCTGGCGGCACGGGGCTGAACCTGACCAGCGCGGACTACGTCATCCACTACGACCCGTGGTGGAACCCGGCTGTGGAGAACCAGGCCACGGACCGCACCCACCGCATCGGCCAGAAGCGGCAGGTCTTCGCCTACAAGATGATCTGCCAGAACACGGTGGAGGAGAAGATCTTGAAGCTCCAGGAGATGAAGAAGGATGTGGCCGAGTCCATCATCCCCGGCCAGTCGGCCTTCAAGTCCCTGACCCGCGACGACCTGGAGATGCTCTTCGAGGTTTGAACGACCCCAGGAAGCACCACGCATGAACGCCGTCACCCGCCCGCTCATCCGGGCCTTCGACCAGCTCCAGGCCTATGCCCAGTCCGAGCCCACGCGCCGCCGCGTCGGCAAGGCGCTCATCTTCTATTTCCTGGCGGCGCTCACCCTCATCGAGCTGAACAGCCTGGGCTGGCTGCCCACGTTCCTGGCCCGGAACATCTCCATGAACCGCTTCGACGCCGTGACCCAGACCTTCACCCTGGTCCTGGTGCTCGAGGTGGTGGACCTGGTGTTCTCGCTGCCCAAGTCCACGTCCAAGTCCGTGGGCAAGCAGTTCGAGATCCTGGCGCTGATCCTCCTGCGCAACGCCTTCAAGGAGCTGACCAACCTGCCCTTCCCCATCGACATCACGGGCCACACGGACGTGGTCATCCGCCTGGCCACGGACGGGGGCGGCGCGCTGGCCGTGTTCGTGCTCCTGGGATTGTACAAGCACGCCCAGCGTTGCGCGCCCAAGCACTGGGCTCCGGAGATCCTGGAAAAATTCATCGCGGCCAAGAAGCTGGTGGCGCTCATCGTCCTGGGCTCGTTTTTGAGCATGGGCCTGTACAACAGCTCTCTGTACCTGCGCGGCCTGCCGCCCTTTGAGCTGTTCCACGACTTCTACACCGTGCTCATCTTCACGGACATCCTCATCGTGCTCATCGCCCAGCGCTACATGCCGGAATTCCACGCCATCTTCCGCAACTCCGGCTTCGCCCTGTCCACCCTGTTCATCCGCATGGCCCTCACCGCCGAGCCCACCCTTTCGGTCATCGTGGGCGTTGGGGCCATGCTCTTCGCCGTGTGCCTGACCTACGCCTCCAACCACTTCTACACCGTAGTCGCCCAGTCAGGTGCGCCATGCCAGCTCCCGGCTTCTCCAAAATAAGGAACAGCGCCAAGAAACGGCTGTACGGCCCGCGCAAATGCCTGGCCTGCGGCTACACAACGGCCGAGCAGGACATCCTGCTGGCCATGATGCTGCGCTGGAATTTCGCGGACATGCCCGCGCTCTTTGCCGGAGCCGCCGACATGGACCGCCGCTTAAGCGAGATTCTGGCCGAACCCGCCGGCTACGGCCTGGGCCAGGACAGCCCGCTGCCGCGCGCGGTGGTCCTCTCCGGCCTCACCGAAAAGGAACTGAACACCTTCATGGCCGCCTGGAAGCACCTGGGCCTGCCGCGCCAGAACTGGGCCACGCT
>CAZXZF010000149.1:0-6625 GCA_964645095.1 uncultured Desulfocurvus sp.
CTCGGCCAGGGGCGTGGCCAGCTGGTCGAAGCGCAGCAGGATGAGGTCGCCTGGCCGGTAGGGGCTGGTGCGCGCGGTACAGAGCCCCCACCAGAGGGTGCGGGCGTATTTCTTGAGTTCGTCGGTGCTGAACATGGGGGCTGCCTTGGGGGAAGATTTCCGGCCAGGCCGGATGCCTGGACTCATAGCCCATGCGTCCGGGAACCTCAACTGGCGCGGATTTTGCGGGTTCTCGCAGATGGCTTTCGCTTTGGCTTGACACCAAGCGTGAGGTAGAGCTATCAGCAACCCCGGAGCCTGCGCGCTCGGTTGCTTGCCTACATTGTGCGAGGAAAACGGCGCCTGGCCCTTCGGACTGCCTCCCCATCCGGGGGAGCAGCCGGAATGGGCTGACGATAATTCCTATTTTTACACACTTGGAGGGTACAATGGGCTACAAGGTTACTGTCGACAACGACAAGTGCATCGGCGACGGCGAGTGCGTGGACGTTTGCCCCGTGGAAGTCTACGAGCTGCAGGACGGCAAAGCTGTTCCCGTGAACATGGAAGAGTGCCTGGGCTGCGAGTCCTGCGTGGAAGTCTGCGAGCAGGACGCCATCGTCATCGAAGAAGAATAGCACAAAAGCAGCTCCGGCTGCATGGGCGGGGGCGGCCAAACGCCGCTCCCGTCCCTTTTTCGCAGCACCGCTGTTTTGGTCCTGGCCGGGCCAGGGCCGTGGTGCAGCGCGTCCGCCTGCTGGTGGCGGCCTTGGCGCCGGGGGGACCCCGGCTTTTTTGTATGCGCCGGCCCCCTTTACTGATGTCCGGTGCGTTCCCATATTGTCCTGATGCCTCCGGCCCGGAGGCCTTGTGCCGCACCCGGCGAATTTCCTTGAGGAGTCCTGCATGGCCCTTGATTTCAACGAATTTTTTCAGAGGTATGAGGCGATAATCGGCGAGGCCGACCAGGTCTTCGGGACCGTGCGCGCGCGCTTCGCCGAGAATGTGCGCTGCGAAAAAGGCTGCTCCGACTGCTGCCACGCCTTGTTTGACCTGACCCTGGTGGAGGCCTTGTTCCTGAACACGGTCTTCAACGCCCGCTTCCAGGGCAAGGACCGCACCCGGATCCTCAAGCGCGCCGACGAGGCCGACCGCCTGGTGCACCGCCTCAAGCGCGATGCCTTCCGCGCCGTGAAGGACGGCCAGAACGCCCAGGAGATCCTGCTCGAGATGGCCAAGGTCCGCGTGCGCTGCCCGCTGCTGGATGACCAGGGCCTGTGCGAGATGTACGACGCGCGCCCGGTCACCTGCCGCATCTACGGCGTGCCCACGGCCATCGGCGGCGAGGCCCACACCTGCGGCAAGTCCGCCTTTGAGAAGGGCAAGGCCTACCCCACGGTGTACCTGGACCGCATCCAGGACCGCCTGTACGCCCTGAGCCACGAGCTTTCCGCCAGCCTGAACACGCGCTTCAAGGGCCTGGGCGATGTCCTGGTGCCTGTGTCCCTGGCGCTCTTGACCGAATATTCCGAGGACTACCTGGGCATCAAGAAGCCCGAGGCCGAGGCCAAGGCCCCGGCTGCTCCGGCCACCAAGGCGGCCGGGATGGCCGCCAGGCTCGCCGCCGGGGCCAAGGCCAAGGGCAAGGGCCTGGCGGAGTGCTCGGGCTGTTCGCCGGAGACCAAGCAGGGCGGCTGCGGGGGCTGCGCGCCCAAGAGCTTCACCATCGGCCAGGCGCCGGAGAGGCCGACGAAGAAGCCTGCTGCCAAGAAGCCAGCCGCCGCCAAACCCGCGGCCAAGTCGGCGGGTGTGAAGTCTGCGGCCACGAATAAAACGGCGAAGCCGACGGCCAAGAAACCCGCAGCCCAAAAGGCCAAGGGTTAGCCCCGTGGAACAGATGTACACCCCGGAGCAGGTCGAGGAACAGAAGCGCGCCATGTACGAGCGCATGGCGCCCCGGCGCAGGCGCTTTGTGGACCGCATCGGCTACGAGAACTGGGACCCGTTCCAGGCCCCCTTTGATCCCATCGACATCCGCAAGGACCGCATGGGCTACACCGCCCACGAGCTGCTGAACAAGTACTTCAAGACACTGCCGTCCATCCCGGACCCGGACTACATGCAGACCCTTTCCGAGTTCATGGTCCTCCTGGTCATGAACATTGAGAAGGTCCGGCCCATCCTGGAGTTCAGCGACTGGTACAACGCCCTGCTCAAAGAGCGCGGCGTCACCCTGAAATAACGGCGCGCGAGCGCTGCCTGGAGAATCAAGCCATGTCCGAAGAGCCGAAGTTCAACAACGTCGACGAGTACATCAAGCACCTGAAAGAGCAGCTCATGGCCAACTCGGAGTGCGGCAACACGCACTACAACCTGGGCGTGGCCTACCTGTCCAAGCGCGAGTACATGGACGCCGAGCACTGCTTCCGCGAGGCCACGGCCAATTCGCCCAAAATGGCCGAGGCCTATGTGCAGCTGGGCGGCATCTGCCTGGAGCGCGGCGACCTGGAAGGCTGCCTGAACTTCAACCGCATCGCCACGCAGCAGCGCCCGTTCTTTGCCGTGCCCTGGGGCAACATCGGCTTCGCGCTGCTGCAGCTGGGCGATTCCGCCAAGGCCATCGAGTCCTTGAAGAAGGCCATCAAGTACGACCCCGGCTTCGTGCAGGCCCTGGCCACCCTGGGCAGCGCCCATTTCTCGCGCGGCGAGCTGGACGACGCGCTGGCCAACCTCAAGAAGGCCGTGGAGCTGCAGCCCATGTTCGGCCCGGCCTGGAACAACCTGGCCCTGGTGCAGGCCGAAATGGGCGACTGGGCCGCTGCGGCCGAGTCCGCCAAGAAGGCCCAGGCCAGCGGCTACGAAGTGCCCCAGGCCTTCCTGGACGAGATCGCCCAGAACGCCAAGTAGGGCGGACCGGAGGCCGCATGGCCCACTCCCGCGACCTCAAGCGCGCCCTGCGCGCGATCCTGTCCGGGGACGGCTGGGCCGGGGGCCTGGCCGAACTCGACGGGGTCGCCGCGCGCCGCCTCACCGGGCCGCTGTTCTCCCTGCTCCTGGACCCGTCCGAAACCGTGCGCTGGCGCGCCGTGGCGGTTTTCGGGCAGACTGTCGCCCGCATGGCCGAAAGTTCTGCCGGGGGCGAAGGCCTGGAGGCCGCCCGGGTGGTGCTGCGCCAGTGCCTCTGGCGGCTGAACGAGGAGTCCGGCGGCGTGGGCTGGGGCGTGCCCGAGGCCCTGGCCGAGACCCTCTCGCGGCACCGGCGGCTGGCGTTGGAGTTCCACCGCGTGCTGGCCTCCTACGTTCGCGAACCGGAGTGCGGCGAGGGCAATTGCCTGGACCACGTGCCCCTGCGCCGGGGCGTGTACTGGGGCTTGGGCCGCCTGGCCCAGGTGTTCCCGGACCTGCTCACGCGCGAGATATCCACCCTCAGGGCGGGCCTGTCCGAGGACGACGGGGCCTGCCGGGGCCTGGCGGCCTGGGCCCTGGGCATCCTCGGGGCCAGGGGCATCCCGGGGGCCGGGGACGCAGCGCCTGAGCTTGCCGCCCTTGCGTCCGATCCGGCCGAGGTGGAGCTGTTCGTTGACGGCGGGCTGCGCCGGACCACCACCGGGGTCCTGGCGGGCGAGGCCCTCAAGCGGTTGGCGGGTATCTGAATTTCGGCGCAATTCTCTGTTGACAACCAGGAAGCCCTGGCTTAAATGAATCTCCCTTGAGCAAAATAGGCGCGTAGCTCAGTTGGTTAGAGCACTTGCTCGACACGCAAGGGGTCAGGAGTTCAAGTCTCCTCGTGCCTACCATATTATGCGGAGAGGGAGGCCTTGCGCCTCCCTTTCCTTTTTTCGCCACCAGGGGTCTGGCGTCCCGCCCGGATGAGGGGCGCGCCCGGCCAGGGTGACGAAGAATCAGGGTTGACGAAGAATCGGGGCAACGAAGAACCGGGTCCATGGGGGCCGGGTCAACGAAGGAGCGAAAGCCGTGCAGCCTGCCAGACAGATCGAAGTCGCCGGTCAGCAAGTATCCGTCGAGGCGGGCGCTTCCTGCGCCGACGCCCTGAAGCTGGCGCTCTCCGGCAAGCAGTTCAAGAACGCCGTGCTGGCCCGCTGCGGCGAGACCCTGCTCGACCTCTCCGCGCCCATCCCGGCGGACTGCGTCGAGCTCGCGCCCGTGCCCGCCGACTCCCCCGAAGGCCTCGTGGTCATCCGCCACTCCACCGCCCACCTCATGGCCGAGGCGGTCAAGAAGCTCTTCCCCACGGCCAAGGTCACCATCGGCCCCTCGGTGGAGAACGGCTTCTACTACGATTTCGACTACGAGCGCCCGTTCACGCCCGAGGATCTGGAGGCCATCGAGGCCGAGATGGTCAGAAGCGTCGGCGCGGACAAGCCCTTTGCCTGCGAGACCATGACCAGCGCCGAGGCGCGCGAGCGCTTCGCGGCCCAAGGCGAGACCTACAAGGTGGAGCTCATCGACGACCTGGGCGTGCCCACCGTGTCGGTCTACACCCAGGGCGCATTTTCCGACCTCTGCCGCGGCCCCCACGTGCCGCGCACGGGTCTTTTGAAGGCCTTCAAGCTGACCACCGTGGCCGGGGCCTACTGGCGCGGCGACGAGAAGAACCCGCAGCTCCAGCGCATCTACGGCACGGCCTGGGCCAACCCCAAGGACCTGAAGCAGTACCTGGACCGCCTGGAAGAGGCCAAGAAGCGCGACCACCGCAAGCTCGGCGTGGCCCTCGACCTGTTCAGCTTCCACGAGGACGTGGGCGGCGGCATGGTCTTGTGGCATCCCAACGGGGCCCTGGTGCGCGCCATCCTCGAGGACTTCGAGCGCAAGGAGCACCTCAAGCGCGGCTACCAGCTCGTGCAGGGCCCGCTGATCCTCAAGCGCGAGCTGTGGGAGCGCAGCGGCCACTACGACAACTACCGCGAGAACATGTATTTCACGGAGATCGACGAGCAGGCCTACGGCATCAAGCCCATGAACTGCCTGTCGCACATGCTCATCTACAAGAGCCGCCTGAAGAGCTACCGCGACCTGCCCCAGCGCTACTTCGAGCTGGGCGTGGTGCACCGCCACGAAAAGAGCGGCGTGCTGCACGGCCTGCTTCGCGTGCGCTCCTTCACCCAGGACGACGCCCACATCCTCTGCCGCCCGGACCAGCTGCGCGAGGAGATCATCGGCGTGGTCCGCTTCGTGCGCGACATCATGGCCATCTTCGGCTTTGACTTCACGGCCGAGATCAGCACCCGGCCCGAGAAGAGCATCGGCTCGGACCAGGACTGGGAGCGCGCCACCGACGCCCTCAAGGACGCCCTTGACCACATGGGCATGGCCTACGAGATCAACGCGGGCGACGGCGCCTTCTACGGCCCCAAGATCGACATCAAGATCAAGGACGCGCTGGAGCGCAGCTGGCAGTGCGCCACGGTGCAGTGCGACTTCACCCTGCCCGAGCGCTTCGATTTGTCCTACATCGGCGAAGACGGGGGCAAGCACCGCCCGGTGATGCTGCACCGCGTGATCCTGGGCTCCATCGAGCGCTTCATGGGCGTGCTCATTGAGCATTTCTCCGGGGCCTTCCCGGTTTGGCTGGCGCCAATTCAGGCGCGCATCCTCACCGTCACCGATGCCCAGAACGGCCACGCCGAAAAAGTCTTGCGGTTTTTGCAGGAACAGGGCATACGCGCCGAAGCGGATCTACGAAATGAGAAGCTCGGGTACAAGGTGCGCGAGGCTCAGCTTGAGCGTATCCCGTTCATGTTTATTGTTGGAGACAAGGAAGTGGAAGCCGACAGCGTCAATGTGCGCGTGCGCGCAGGCGCTGATGTCGGACTTGTGCCGCTTGCCGAAGCCGCCCGCATTGTTCGCGAGGCGGCGACTGAACCATTCAAGCGCGGAGGGATGAGCTATAGCTTTTCCTAGACGGCAGGACCAGCATCCCAAGGATGATGGCGTCCGCCGAAACGAGCGGATACGTATACCCCAGGTGCGCGTCGTCGACGACGAAGGAACGCAGCTCGGGATCATGGCGACTTCGGAGGCCCTGGCCCTGGCAATGGGCAAGGGATTTGACCTGGTTGAGGTCTCGCCCAACGCCGACCCGCCCGTCTGCCGCATCATGGACTATGGACGGTTCAAGTACGAGCAGCAGAAGCGTCAGCAGGAAGCCAAGAAGAAGCAGACGGTCATTCAGATCAAGGAAGTCAAGTTCCGGCCCAAGACCGACGAGCATGACTACCAGACCAAGCTGAAGCACATCCGCCGCTTCCTTGAGGAAGGCGACCGCTGCAAGGTGGCCGTGTTCTTCAGAGGGCGCGAAATCGTGCACAAGGACCGTGGACAGATCATGCTCGACCGGGTCGTCGTGGACACCCAGGACATCGCCAAGGTGGAACAGCCTTCCCTTTCCGAGGGCCGCACCCTGGTCATGATGCTGACCCCGGTCAGGAAATAACGCCAGTCGGAAAAAATGACAGACACCGCACCTGCCAAGGCGCGAGTCGATTTGAGGAGGAACACATGCCCAAGATGAAGACCAACCGCAGCGCCGCCAAGCGCTTCACCAGCAACGGTGCTGGCAAGTTCAAGCGTCGCCGCCAGAACCTGCGCCACATCCTGACCAAGAAGAGCGCCAAGCGCAAGCGCC
>CAZXZF010000150.1:0-6609 GCA_964645095.1 uncultured Desulfocurvus sp.
GCGCGGGCATCCTGTGGTTCGGCTGGTTCGGCTTCAACGCCGGCAGCGCCCTGGCCGCCGACGGCTTCGCGGTCAACGCCTTTGTCACCACGCACATGGCTGCCGCTGCCGCGGCCCTGGCCTGGATCTTCATGGAGTGGAGGCATTCCGGCAAGGCCACGACCCTTGGCGCGGCCTCTGGCGCGGTGGCCGGCCTGGTGGCCATCACCCCGGCGGCGGGCTTCGTCACGGTCATGCCGGCCATCCTCATCGGCCTGGGCGGCGGCGTATTCTGCTTCCTCGGCGTGCTTTTAAAGAACAAGTTCGGCTACGACGACGCCCTGGACGTCATCGGCGTGCACGGCGTGGGCGGCACCTGGGGCGCCATCGCCACCGGCCTCTTCGCCAGCATCAACAAGGCCTCCGGGCTTTTCTATGGCAATCCGTCGCAGCTTTGGATACAGTTGGCCTCAGTGGCGGCCACCTGGGCCTTCTGCTTCGTGGCCAGCCTGCTCCTCTTCAAGCTCGTGGACGCCACCGTCGGCCTGCGCGCCAGCGAGGAAGAGGAAGTGCGCGGCCTGGATCTGTCCCAGCACAACGAGACCGCCTACCAGGCGTAGACTGCCCCCCACAAGACCAGAGCAGAGAAGGAGCCATCATCATGAAAAAGGTAGAAATCATCACCCGGACCTTCAAGCTGGATGACGTCAAGGCCGCCCTGGCCGAGATCGGCGTCAAGGGCATGACCGTGAGCGAGGTCAAGGGCTTTGGCCGTCAGGGCGGGCACAAGGAAGTGTACCGCGGCGCCGAGTACCAGGTGGACTTCGTGGTCAAGGTCAAGATCGAGGTCGTGGTGGAAGACGCCCGCGTGACCGAGGTCATCAACGCCGCGACCAAGGCGGCGCGCACCGGCCAGGTGGGCGACGGCAAGATCTTCGTCCTGCCCGTGGACGAGGTGGTGCGCATCCGCACCGGCGAAACCGGGGATGCGGCCGTCTAGGCACGCCGACCCGCCCGCGCTGTCTGCCCCCACGCTGCCGATGGCCACGGAAAACGAACACAGCGGACCGGTCCTGCCGCCCTCAGCCATCGCGCTGCGGCAGGGCCGGTCCGCCCTGGCCGAGGCCGCCCGCAAAGGCGACCTCAGCGGCTATCCGGCCGCTGCCTCGAAGCTCATGGACGCCTATTTCCGCCAGCGCCTGGCCGAAATATCCCAGGCCCCAGGCCAGCCCTCCGATTCCAGCCCTTCCGCCCCCTTCGGGGGTCCATTGGGTATTTCTGGCGGGTCACCCTCTGGGGGTGGCAAGACCCCTTCCGCCTCCCCGCCCTATGCCCTGGTGGCCGTGGGCGGCTATGGCCGGGGCGAGCTGTGCCCGGCCTCGGACGTGGACGTGCTGGTGCTCTATGAGGGCGCGGTGCCGCAAAGCGCCGAGGACCTCTCGCGCGGGCTGTTCCATCCGCTCTGGGACCTGGGCCTGGACCTGGGGCACGGCGTGCGCTCGCTCAAGGACGGCCTGGCCCTGGCCAGGGAGGACCAGCAGGTCCTGACCTCGCTTTTGGACATCCGGCTCATTGCCGCCTCCGGGCCGGAAGGCGCGGGCGTGCTGGAGCGCTTTCGCCGGGAATTTTCGCAGAAGGTGCTCTCCGAGGCCGCCGAGCCCTTTGGCCAGTGGGTGCTGGCCCACAACGCCCAGCGCCGCGCCGAATACGGCGACTCCTCCGGCCTGCTCGAACCGGAGCTGAAGAACGGCCTGGGGGGCCTGCGCGACGTGCACCAGATCCACTGGCTGCTCGGGCTGCGCGCCAGCGTGGCCCTGCCCTTCACCCTCGGCGACCGCGAGCTTTTGGAGCAGGACTACGTCTTTGTGCTGGCCGCGCGCACGGCCCTGCATCTGGCGGCAAAGCGCAAGACCGACCGCCTGTCCTTTGACCATCAGCCCCAGGTGGCCCGGGCCCTGGGCTTTGCCGGGGCCGAGCCCGCAGGGGAACAGCGGGCGGGCCACGCCGAAGGCGAGCAGCCGGACGCCTTGGCCACAGGTCTTGCCGTCGAAGCCTTTCTCTCGCGCCTGCACCAGAGCATGACGCGCATCCGGGCCATGCGCCAGGCCTGCTGGCTGGGCGCCTTCCCGCCGTCGGCCCACGTCCCGGAGCTGCCAACGGGCACGCCCGAGGGCATCATCGACACCCCCACGGGCGTGGCCTTCAGGGATGCGGACGGGCCTTCTGCAATGGCACCGGGCCCGGTGCCCGGCCCGGCCCTCGCCCCATCCCTCATTTTGGCCCTGTACGTGGCCGCAGCCCAGGCCGCCCGGCCCGTGTCCTGGTCCGCCCTGCGCGCCACGCGCCTGGCCCTGGCCGGGCCTCCGTCTGACGGAGGGTCTGATGCCCGGCCCGCAGCCCAGGCCGCAGCCCATTCCGTTGTCCATTCCGATGGGGGCACGCGCGCCGCCTTTGCCCGCCTGCCCGGGACGCTGGGCGCACTCACCGCCATTTTCCGCGCCTCGGGCCGCGACGCCGAGAGCTCACCCTTGTCCCTGGTGTCGGCCTTGGTCTCGGGCAAGCCCAAGCCCGCAAGCGGCCTGGTGCGCGCGCTCAAGGGCTTCTTCGCCCCGGCCAGGGCCCCGGGCCAGGACCCGGAGCCGCCCCAGCCCAGCACCCCGAGCCTGTCCACGGCCCTGCAGTCCATGCTCGACACCGGGCTGCTGGCCGCCCTGGTGCCGGAGTTCGCGCCCGTGGAGCATCTGGTGCAGTTCGACGACTTCCACATCCACCCCGTGGGCAAGCACACCCTGGAGGTGGTGCGCACCCTGGCGGCCATGCCCGATCCCGACCAGAACGGGGGCGACCCCTGGCTGGCCGAGCGCGCCCGGTCCCTGCCGCATTTCGAGCGCCTGCTGCTGGCCGGGTTCGCCCACGACCTGGCCAAGCCCGACCGCGACCATTCCGGGGCAGGCGCGCGCCTGGCCGAAAACCTCTTGCGCCGCCTGGGCGCGGACGAGGACACCATCGCCGACGTGGCCTTCCTGGTGCGCGAACACCTGCTCATCCCCAAGACCGCCACCCGCCGCGACCTAGCCGACGAGTCCGTGGCCGCGCGCCTGGCCGAGGTCTGCGGCAGCGTGGAGCGCCTGGACATGCTGCATCTGCTCGCCGTGGCCGACTCCAGCTCCACCGGCCCGCGCGCCTGGAACCCCTGGACCGCGTCCCTGTTCACCGAGCTGACCCTCAAGGCCCGGCACCTGCTCACCAGCGGCCCCCTGGCCGAGCCGAGGGCCGTGGAAAACAGCCGCAGGGTGCGCGAGGCTGCGCTGGCCCTGGCCGAGAAGCCCGGCGCCTGTCCGGCGTGTCCGGCGGGCCAGAAGGGCCAGACGCCTCCGGTGGCCCTCCCGCCCCTCGGCCGCGCGTACGCCGAGGCGTGCCTGGAGCGCATGCCTGCGCGGGCCACGCTGGTGCTCGACGCGCCCACCCTGGTGCGGCACATGGAGCTGGCCCGGCGCTTCCGCCTGAGCCTGGACGAGGACCTGGTGCGCAAGCCCTCGGGCCGGGCGGGCATCGGCGTGGTGGAGATCGAGGCCGTGCCGCTGCCCGGCGCCAAGGCCTTCCAGGTCAGCCTGGCGGCCCTGAACCAGCCCGGGCTGTTCGCGGTCATGGCCGGGGTGCTGGCCCTGCACGACCTGAACATCCTCTCGGCCGAGGTGCTCACCTGGACCGGCGTGCCGCCAAGTGTTGGTGTTGGGGGCAACGGCGGAGCCAATGGAAATGGCGGGGGCGGGGGCAACATGGCGCTGGACATGTTCGTGGTGCAGGAGCCCGCCGAGGGACTGTACCTGGACGACCTCTGGGCCCGCGTGCGCCGCGCGGTGAGCTATGCGCTGCTCGGCAAGCTGGAGCTGGAGTACCGCCTGGAGCAGAAGCGCACCTCGCCGCTCAGCCTGCCCTCGCGCGCGCCCAAGGCCCGGTGCAAGGTGCGCGTGGACTTCGAGGCCAGCGACTTCTACACCGTGGTCGAGATCGCAGCACCCGACCGCCTGGGCCTGCTGCACGACCTGGCGCGCGCCCTGGCCTCCCTGCGCCTGGAGATCCACCTGGCGCGCATAGCGACCAGCGCCGGGCGCATCCACGACTCCTTCTACGTGCGCAGCGAGGGCGGGCAAAAGCTGACCGACCCGGCCCAGGCCGAGGAGATCAGGAAGGCGCTCTTGTCCGCAGCAAAATGAAAAGGGGCCGGGTCGTCACACCCCGCCCCTTAGTTATGGCGCGAAAGGCGAAGACTAGCGATCGACGGCCTCTTGGATGTGTGCGATGAAGTTCGCAATATCTTCCTGGTTGCTGGCAGAGGCTTCGACAAATATTTCCGTCTTTCCGGAACAGGAATGGACAATTGCACCAATCTTTCTCGTGTGCCACCAAGCGGCGATAAACGCACCGCCGATGAGCACCGTAAAAAACGCACCGCCCTTTTCATTACTCGAAACGAGGCTGAAGAATCCATAGAGTGCTAGCAGGACGCCCAGCACGAGCAGCCATGTTTTGGAGCTGGTCACAAGGCCGAAAGAGTCGACGCTGCGAAGAGGTATGATTCTGCTTTCCTGTTGCCCCGTATCCCCAGATTCCTGGTATACGCGCTTGTCCGTCAGCACTACCCTTGTACTGACTGTTGAGAAATACGAAGTCATCTTGGTTCCCTGGATCCGAGCGAGTTCAGCTTCTCCTGTCAATTGGCGCACAATGGACATGTATCCCTCCTGTTTTGGGTTGCGCTGCCTGCGCAAGATGCAAGGCCTCGGGAATCAGCAATGTGCGTAGCAGGGTCGCGTGCGTAGCGCAAGGTGATTGTCAATATTCACACGCTGAAACCGGCCTGGTCCCCTCCACCCCGTTGCCACGCCCCGCGCTTTGCGCTAGCTTGCGAGCATCACAAACCAACCATCCCCGGAGGCTCCCATGCGCCCGACAAACACAGCCCTCAGCAAAGTGATCACCGCCGGAACAGTCGCCGCCGCCCTCACCGCCGGGCTGCTCCTCGCGCCAGCGCCGGGCCAGGCCTTCAGCCTGGGCGGCCTGTTCGGCAACCGCGTGGACAAGCAGCTCGTGGCCCAGGTTCCCAAGGACAAGCGCGGGGCCATCGACAAGGCCGACTTCGAATTTGCCGTGGCAGGCGAGGAAGTGGCCCTGGCCAAGCTCAAGGAAGAGCTGGCCGACCGCCAGGACGACTACGCGGGCCTCGCCACCAAGCTGGCCAAGGCCCAGGCCACCGCGGCCGAGCTGGCGCTCGACACCGCCCGCATCGAGGCCGTGGAAGCGGCCAGCCTGGGCTTGCGGGAAGACAACATGAAGCTCATGGCCGAGCTGCGCGAGGACCGCACCAAGAACGAGGCCGAGCGCATCCAGCTCAAGAGCAAGCTGGACCAGACCGACGTGTTCGTGCGCGACCTGAAGAACCGCGTGGCCGACAAGGAAAAGACCGTGGCCGCGTTCAAGGCCCGCCGCCCCGGTGCGCCGCCATCCGCCGCCGTGGCCCCTGTTGCCGCGCCCGCGCCTGCCGCTGCCCCGGCCCCGGTCGCAACGCCCAGTGCACCCCCGAAGGGCCCCTTGCCGGAGGAGATCGTCCGTCAGGAGCTCCCGGCCCCGGCCCCGGCACCCGCGCCCGCGCCCGAGGCGGACCTGAAGAATTAGGGGCGAAAAGCCCCGGCAGGCTATCGACCGGGGCTGCCGGGCCGCGCCGGCGCCAGCCGAAGCACAACCCGGCGAGAACGCCCAGCCGGTGCTTCCTCGTCCATTCCGCAACGACCGCAACGAAGCACAACAAGGGTGAAATTTGAGCCTCAAAGCCTGGTATAGCCTCCGACGGCCAGGGCAAAGGCGTTGGTTTGGTTGGCGGCAACAATGCGCGCGGCTGGCCTTTATTTGAGAGGGGAAAGACGAAACAGTCTCTTGAAAGGTTTCCCCTGACTCATCAAAGCCGAAAGGGCTGTTTCAGGTCCCTCCTGAAACAGCCCTTTCGGCGTAAAATGGGGGTCCGGGGGCCGCTGCCCCCGGCGGGGGGTGCCGGGGGCGGAGCCCCTGGCGCTCACGCAGAGCGGGCAATCACCCGCTGCGCCATGCCGACCTTCGTTTTCCACAGCTTCGACCATCCACCGATGCCCACCGACCGCCCGCCGAAGTGCCGCCGCCCTGACCCTTTACGATGCGCGCCGGGCGGTGTTACGGCTGAAATGTTTCGCCGAAGGCCTGTTCCTTCGGGGGGGGCTGCCTTTTTGGTGGCGACCCGCGCGGGGGCGGGGATTTTTCAGGGACGACAAGCAAGGGGGGCGCTGCCCATGTATCTCGGCATCGATGTTGGCGGCACGCATACGGACGCCGTGGCGCTCTGCGAGGCGGGCATTGCCGCCCAGGTGAAGGTCAAGACCGACCAGACGGACCTGCTGGCCTCGGTGAACCAGGCCCTGGTCAGCATCCTGAAGACCGTGAAGCCGGAAGGCGTGCGCCAGCTGAACCTCTCCACCACGCTCTCCACCAACGCCATCGTCCAGGGCAGCACCGAGGACGTGGGCATGCTGGTCATCCCCGGCCCCGGCATCAGCGCCGACGAGTTCATGCTCTGCCGCGACTACCACGTGCTGTCCGGGG
>CAZXZF010000151.1:0-6585 GCA_964645095.1 uncultured Desulfocurvus sp.
TGGAGTAGCGCACCCCGGCCTGGGCGGCCAGATTGACCACGTGGGTGAAGCCGTGGTCCTTGAAGAGCTTGGCCACGGCCTCGGTGTCCGCCAGGTCGAGCTTGGCGAAGGTGAACTTCGGCTCAGGCGTCAGCAGGCCCAAACGCGCGTACTTGATGTCAACGGAGTAGTAGTCGTTGATGCAGTCCAGGCCGACAACCTCATGGCCCATGGCGAGCAGGCGGCGGGAAAGGTGGAATCCGATAAAGCCTGCGGCTCCGGTGACAAGAATCTTCATGGTGCGCATCCTGTTGTGTCGTTGATATTGTTGGAGGGGGCAGATGTATCCGCAGCGGTGGGCAAAGGCAAGGCTCACGAAAGGGGCAAGGCCTTGAGCACGGCCACGGCGCGGTGCAGTTCGTGGGGCAAGAGGCCGATGAGTTCTTCCGGCGCGGGCAGGGTGAGCACGCGCACCTCGGAGTCTCCCGCACCAGGGGGGAACAGGGCGCTGCCGATGTGCGCGGCCTCTGGCCCGAAGCAGGCGACATGGGCGACGCCGAAGCTGAGCACGCCGTTGAGGAAGATGTTGCGGGCCACGCCTGGCGCCTCGGGCGTGTCGGTGCAGGGCCAAAACAGGCTGGTGCCCTGGGGCCAGGCCATGTAGCCCAGGATGGTCTGGAAGAGCTTGCGCCGGGCCGGGTCGGCCTGGCCGGTGCAATCGGCCGTGAGCGATGCGTAGGTGATGATGATCTGAGGCTTGCTGTGCACGCGCGCGGCGATTGTCCGCCAGGGCTCGGGCCAGTGGAGATCGGTTGCGGGTGGGGCGTCCGCAGGGGAACGGCCCGGCCCAGTCGCCGCAAGGGGCGGCGAGCCCGCATGATCGGCGACGGCGCAGGAGGCCTCGCTCTGGCGGACCGGCGGCGGCGGCGCAAGGGCGGCAACGGGCAGGCCGCCCGGCAGGAACAGGGCGTCCAGTCCGGCGGCGCGCCAGGGCCGCAGATGGTCGGGCAGGTCTACAGATGCCGCAAAAGATCCCAGACGCGCCACGCGACCTCCGTCTTGGGCAGTTCCGGCCATTGCTCCACCCGGCCCGTGCGGTCAAGCACCGTGACGGTGTTGGTGTCGGAGTCAAAGCCGCTGCCAGGAACGCCCACCAGGTTGGCCACGATGAGGTCCAGGTTCTTCTCGCTCAGCTTGAGCCGGGCCTGGCCCACCAGGTCCTCGGTCTCGGCGGCGAAGCCGATGAGGATCTGGTCCGGGCGCTTTTGCTCGCCCAGGGTGCGCAGGATGTCCGGGTTTCCGGTGAGGCGCACCATGAGGTCGCCGGTGGCCATGTCGCGTTTCTTGATCTTGCGCGCCGGATCGACGCTTTCGGGCAGCAGCGGACGGAAATCGCACACGGCCGCGGTGCAGCAGGCCAGGTCGGTGTCGCCCCAGAGAGCCTGGCAGGCGTCGAGCATCTCGCGGGCGCTGGTGACGTTCGTAACCTCGATGCCTGGCGGAAAGTCAAGGTCCGTCGGCCCGGCCACCACGCGCACGCGCGCCCCGCGCATCCAGGCCGAGGTGGCCAGGCACGCGCCCATGAGGCCGCTTGAGGGGTTGGAGAGAAAGCGCACGGCGTCCCAACGCTCGCGCGTGGGGCCAAGGGTCACGAGCACGGTCTTGCCGTCCAGGTCGTGCGGTGAGAGCGCGCGCAGCACATTGGCAAAGATGTGTTCCACGGGCGAGAGCTTGCCCCGGCCCGTGTCGCCGCAGGCCACGTCGCCCACCACCGGGCCGATGCCCACGGCCCCGCGCTTCAAGAGCGTCTGCCAGTTGGCCTGGGTGGCCGGGGCGTTCCACATGGCCGGGTTCATGGCCGGGGCCAGCAAAAGCGGCCCGTTAAAGGCCAGGGCCTGGGTGGAGAGCAGGTCGTCGGCCAGGCCATGCGCCAGCTTGGCCAGGATGCTGGCCGTGGCCGGGGCGATGACCAGGGCGCCGGCGCTCTGGCCGGGTGTGAGGTGCACAAAGGGGTCCTGCCCGGCGCCAGGGCCGAACATGCTGGTGGTCACCGGGTCTGCGCCCAGGGCGCGGAAGCTCTCCGCCCCGACGAAGCGCTGGGCCGAGCCGGTGAGGGTGGCGCTGACCGCCACCTGGCACTGGCGCAGCAGGCGCAGCAGCTCCAGGCTTTTGTAGGCGGCAACGCTTCCGGTGACGCCCAGGTGCACGCGCCTGCCCAGGAAGCAGGAGAACTGCAAGTGCGTTGTGGTCAATTGTTGATGTCCTTTTCGGAGAAGCTGCCGTTGCGTGTGGCGGACGAGGAGGTCGAGCCAGCGGGAGCCTTGGCCGTGCCCGGGCGGCCCTGGGCGCTGGGACGGCTGGAGCTGGTGCCGCCCTTGTATTCGAAGGCGAAGACCGTGGCCTTGGCCTTGAAGCCGTCGTTCAACTCGATGATGGCCGCCTTGTTGCCCTTCTCAAAGATCAGGATGCTCTTCTTGGAGCGCACGGCCGAGACCTTCTTCCAGCCGTCCTTGACCATGTTGTTCAGGAAAAAATTGATGAGGTCGTCGTAGACCACACGGCCCTGGAAGATCTGGATGCCGGCCTTGAATTGCTGGGTGTCGAAGGAAAAGTCCTCGTCGCCGGAGTGTTCCATGCCGTTGGGGATCAGGATGTCATCAAAGAGATAGTAGTAGTTGGGATTGTCGTACGTCTCCGCCTGGGAGCCGCCGCTCGCGGGCGCCGTGTCGGCGGCGGGTTTTGTGTTCAGCCCGGAACAGGCGCTCAGCAACAGGATCAGAGCAAGGCAGGGCAGGGATTTCTGGAAATATGAGTGCATGGCGGGGTCCTCCGGATATTCGGCGTGATGTTCTGCATCTCTAAGGTGTGCATATATGAAGACGTGGGGAATCTCAATGCAGGGCAGGGGCGCGGGGCGGCAAAAATAGCAGGGCTCTGCTTCAGGTCGGCAGGCCGTTCAGGTTCTTGATGATGTTCTCCAGGCGCTGGCGGTCATCGCGCAGGCGCTGCAGCTCCACCTCCTGGGCCGAGAGCCTGGCCTTCAGATCCGCGTTGTCGCTGGTCAGGGTCAGGGTGATCTCTTCCATCACCGCGAGCTTGGGCTCCATGTTGCGCATGCGGTCGTGGATGCGTGCGATCTGGGACACGGTGTCGGCCTGGTCGCGCGTGGCCAGGCGCTTCAAGTTGCGCGCCAGCAGCACAAAGCCGTTCTTGAGCTTGGCGATATCCGACTGCTGCACGTCCAGGCTGGACTTCTGCTGGGCCAGGGTGTCCAGGGTTTCGCCGAAGCGGTCCAGCGACGAGGCCAGGGCCTCGGACAGCGCATCGGACAAAGCCTCGGTCAGGACCTCGGTCAGGTTGGCGGGCAGCATGGAGGTGAGCTCTGGCGGCACGGCGGGCAGGGCCATCTGTTCTGAGGCCGGGCCGACCTCGATGGTGCGCGGAAACTCGCGGCGCAGGATGTCCTCGATCTCCGCGGTGATCCGGCCCTGACCATAAAGTTCGCTGACGCGCAGGAACACCGGCACCGCTTCCTCAGGATAGCGCGTCATGCGCCCGAGGCGTCGGCCGGAGAAAAAGTCCTTGAACAGGGCTGCATAGCGGCGTGCCGTGGGTGCGGGAATCCCCGTGCGTCGCGCAATGTCACTCAGTGCCATCAGTTCCATACCCTCGACATACCAGGATTGATGCCAAGATCAAGGGAAAACTACCGCAGGCAGCCGATGCGCCATGGGGCGATCGTGCAACGCAAAAGATCATCAGCCTGTGCACCGGCCTTGAGCGGGTGATGAGCCCGTGGGCTGCGCGTGGCCTGCCTGGCCCGGTCCGGGGCCCCTGGAAAACGGGCGGGGCCATCGGAAGCCTCCGTGAGTGGCAGCACTTGCGCTCGGTTGATGAATACGTAAGAATGTTTGCAGTCATGACAAAATCCCAGAAGTCCATCCCGCCCGACTACGCCCTCGGCAGCTACGTCTATGAGCTGCCGCCCGAACGCATCGCCCGCAGGCCCGCAGACGCCCGCGACGCCTCCAGGCTCCTGGTGCTCGACCGCAGCCAGACTGCGCTGCCGCCAAACCTCCAGACGGGCCTCCAGACGGACCGGCACTTCACCGAGCTGCCCGAACTTTTGGCGCGCCAATTCCCCCAGGGCGCGCTTTTGATCGCCAATAATTCAAGGGTGTTTCCGGCGCGGGTCTTTGGCCGCAGAAAGAGCGGCGGGCGCGTGGAGCTGCTGCTGCTCACGCCCCTGCCGCTGCTCGACGTGCGCACCTGCGACGGAGGTGAGGGCTGGCTCTGCGCCGAGGCCGAGGGCCTGGTGCGCACGGCCAAGCGCATGAAGGAGGGCGAGGCGGCGGAGTTCGACGCGCCCCTTCGCGTGGTGCTGCTCACGCGCGGGGAATACGGCCGCTGCCGCCTGCGCCTGGAATGGCAGGGCGATCTTGCCGGCATCCTGAACGAAATCGGGCATATGCCCCTGCCGCCGTACCTGGAGCGCGAGGACGACGCCGGCGACCGCGAGCGCTACCAGACCACCTACGCTGCGGACGATAAGGCCGGGAGCGTGGCCGCGCCCACGGCCGGGCTGCACTTCACGCACCAGGTGCGCACGGAACTTCAGGCCAAGGGCTTTGACTGGGCTGAGGTGACGCTGTACGTGGGCTACGGGACGTTCAGCCCGGTGCGCGCCGAGGACATCCGCGAGCATGAGATGCACGCCGAGCATGTGGAGGTGCCCGAGGCCACAGCCTGCGCCATCCGCGAGGCCAAGGCCCAGGGCCGGGCAGTGGTCTGCGTGGGCACCACCAGCGCGCGCAGCCTGGAGGGCATGCACCAGGCCTGCGGGGCTGTTCAGGCCTTTGCCGGGGACACGGCCATCTACATTACGCCCGGCTACGAATTTCGCGTCGTTGACGCGCTGATCACCAATTTTCATTTGCCAGAATCAAGTCTCCTGATTATGGTCTCGGCCCTAGCGGGCCGTGAAAGAATCATGGCCGCCTACAAGGCTGCGCTGGCCCGGGAATTCCGGTTCTTCTCCTACGGCGACGCCATGCTCATTGTCTGAAAAAGCACGACTGGCTTGGGTTTCCCGCCAGCGAAGGGGTCTTGTGATGTCCCGCATTTTGGTCACGGAAGAACGCTGCAAGGGCTGCCTGCTCTGCACCACGGTCTGCCCGGTTGCAATCATCCGGCAGAGCGAGCGCATCAATCAGCAGGGCTACAAGGTCGCCGAGGTGGGCGCGGAAGACATGGACAAGTGCACCGGCTGCACCTCCTGCGCCACCATCTGCCCGGACATGGCCATCGAGGTCTGGCGCACCAAAAAGACAAAGAAGGCGGCCTAACATGGCGGGCACAAACGAACGCATCTTCGTCAAGGGCAACGAGGCCATCGCCATGGGCGCGCTGGACGCGGGCTGCCGCTGCTTCTTCGGCTATCCCATCACCCCGCAGAACGACATCCCGGAGTTCATGAGCAAGGCCATGCCAGCGGCTGGCGGCGAGTTCGTCCAGGCCGAGAGCGAGGTGGCCGCGGCCAACATGCTGCTTGGGGCCGGGGCCTGCGGCGTGCGCGCCATGACCTCCTCCTCCTCGCCGGGCATGAGCCTGAAGCAGGAGGCCATCAGCTACATGGCCGGCAGCGAGATCCCGGCGGTCATCGTGAACATGAACCGCGGCGGCCCGGGCCTGGGCGACATCGGCCCCAGCCAGGGCGACTACTTCCAGTCCACGCGCGGCGGCGGCCACGGCGACTACCGCCTGCTGGTGCTGGCGCCGTCGAGCGCCCAGGAAGCCTACGACATGACCCACAAGGCCTTTGACCTGGCCTTTGCCTATCGCAGCCCGGTGCTCATCCTGGGCGACGCCATCATCGGCCAGATGAAGGAGCCCATCGTCCGCCGCGAGCCCACAAAGGCTGATGCGGCCGAGGGCAAGGAGTGGCGGCTGGAAGGCACGGCTGCGGGCCTGAAGGCGGGCAAGAAGCCCCGCGCCCACCGCATCATCAAGTCCCTGTTCCTCATGGACGGCGAGCTGGCCGGGCAGAACATGAAGCTTCAGGCCAAGTACGAGCACTGGAAGAGCCTGGTGGAGTTCGAGACCTTTGAGGTCAAGGACGCCGAGCTGGTGGTGGTGGCCTTCGGCTCCATCGGCCGCATCGCCAAGAACGCCGTGCGGACCTTGCGCAAGCAGGGCAGGAAGGTCGGCCTGTTCCGGCCCAAGACGCTGTATCCCTTCCCTGAAAAGGCCCTGGCCAGGCTGGCCCGCGAGGGCAAGCGCTTCTTGACCATCGAGCACAACCTGGGCCAGATGGTGGAGGACGTGCGCCTGTCCGTGCGCCGCGACGCCGACTCCGAGCTCTTCTGCGTCTACCCCGGCAACATGCCCAGCCCAGACGATTTCGTGGCGCCCATCCTGCGCGCGCTGGGGAGGAAATAACCATGCCCAAGGCCAAAAGCACCGCCAAGGCGGCCCCGGCGGCCAAGCCCGTGGCGGCCAAGACAGTGGCGCCCAAGACAGTGGCAGGCGAAGAGCTGGTCTTCACCCGCCCGGCCTCCCTGGCCGACCGCGCCACCCACTACTGCCCCGGCTGCCACCACGGCATCG
>CAZXZF010000152.1:0-568 GCA_964645095.1 uncultured Desulfocurvus sp.
CACTCTGCCATGAGCGCCTCGGGCAGGCGCAGCACGCGGTTGTCCAGGGCCACAAAGTCGTTGCCGCAGCCCTGCAGCTTGTAGAATGGCGCGCGCGCGCCGAACATGGTGCTCATCCGGGGTGTTCCTCCGCTTGTTTCGTGCGCTGAATAGAAAGCATTTGCCGCCCCTTCGTCAAGACCCGGCGCCACGCCTTCGTTGCTGCAGCAGCCGACTGTTTCGCCGGGTGGATGGACATGACGGTCATTTTGTCGTACACTTACGGTAATCAGCTCCGAAATTCGACCCGCAGAACACCGCAAACCACGGAGGATGCGCCATGGTCAGGCAGCAGTTCATGACGGAGATGGAAGTCAGGCTCACGGAATTCGACGACAAGCTGGCCCGGCTGGCGGCGCGGCCCCGGCCCAAGAGCGAACAGGCGCGGGTGGAGCGCGAGAAGACCTACTACTTCCTCAAGGCCCGGCGCGACGAGCTGCGCGACCAGCTCGCCCAGGCCGCAAGCACCCCGGACGACGCCTGGCACAAGTTCAAGGCCTCCATGGAAAAGGTCTACGGCGACATGGTG
>CAZXZF010000152.1:578-6582 GCA_964645095.1 uncultured Desulfocurvus sp.
GCAGTACATGGAAGAGACCTGCGCCAAGATCGACGGGCCGGAGAACGCCGGGCTGTACTAGGGCCGGAGCTGCGAGACGAGCATGCCGCCGAGCATGAGCCCGCAGCCGATGAGCGCGCGCAGGCTCAGCACCTCGCCCAGCAGGAAGTACCCGGCCACGGCCGCGAACACGGCCTCCAGGCTGAGGATGATGGCGGCGTGCGCCGGATTGGCGTCGCGCTGGGCCACCACCTGCAGGGTGTAGGCGATGCCCACGCTCATGAGCCCGCCGTACAGGATGGGCACGGCCGCCCTGGCCAGGCCCGCCAGCGCGATGGGCTCCACGGCCACGGCCACGCACAGGCTGAGCACGGAACAGGTCGCGAACTGCGCCGAGGCCAGCTTCACCGCGTCGGTGGCGTCCATGCCCGGCGAGAGCCGCCCGATGAGCAGCACGTGCCCGGCCCAAAACACCGCGCCGATGAGCTCCAGCACGTCCCCGTAGGCGATTGAAAAGTCCTCGTTCACCGAGAGCAGGTACAGGCCCACCGCCGCCGCCAACGCGCCGATCCACGTGCCCGCCCCGGCCCGCTGGCGCAAAAACAGCCCGAACAGCGGCACCATGACCACGTACAGCCCGGTGATGAACCCGGCCTTGCCCGCTGTTGTATAGACAATGCCCACCTGCTGCAGGGCCGCGCCCGCGAACAGCACGCACCCGGCCAGGAGCCCGCAGCGGATGAGACGCGCGGAATTAATGCCCTGGTGCAGGTCCGAGGTCCTGCCCTCGCGCTTCCGCGTGGCCTGCATGCGCCAGATGAGCGGCTGCAGGGCCAGCGCGCCCAGGGCGAAGCGCACGCCGTTGAAGGTGAACGGGCCCACATGCTCCATGCCCAAACGCTGGGCCACAAAGGCCGCGCCCCAGATGAGCGCGGTGAGCATGAGCAGGCCGTCGGCCTTGAGCAGTCGTGCGTGCATGTCTTTCCTTCAAGGGGCTCCGCCCCTTGACCCCGCCGGGGGAAATGATTTCCCCCGGACCCCCTCGCAGCGAACAAATGGGGAGTCCAGAGGGCCTCAGGCCCTTTGGCCGCCGGAGGCTATTTCCTCTGCATTACACTCCGAGCATGCCCCGCAACACATCCCAGACCCGGTCCGGGGTGATGTCCCGCATGCAGGCGTGGTGCTTCTGCGGGCAGGCCCTGTGCCCGTGCAGGCCGCAGGGGCGGCAATCCAGGGACTGCTCCAGCACGCGGGAGTTCTCCCCGCGCGGGAAGAAGCCCAGCTGGCGCGTGGTGGGACCGAACAGGGCCACAAGGGGCGTGTCCTGCACCCAGGCCAGGTGCATGGGGCCGGAGTCGTTGGTCAGGCAGGCGTCGAGCCTGCCCAGGGCCGCGGCCAGGGCCGGGATGTCGAGCTGCCCGGCCAGGTTGATGAGCCGCCCGGAGGTCTCGCCGGCAGTGGCGCCCACGGAGCGGGAAATGCGCGCGGCCAGCCCCTCCTCGCCCGGCCCGGCAAAGAGCAGCACCACGGCCCCGGCGGCCAGCGCCCGGCGCGCCACCTCGGCGAAATGCTCCTCGGGCCAGCACTTGGTGGGCCAGGTGGAGCCGGGGTGGATGCCCAGGACCGGGGCGTGATTCGGGCCGGGCCTCGAACCCGTGACCGGGCTGCTGGCCGGACCTGTGGGGAGGCTGGAGAAGATTTCAGCGGCGCGGCTCACGGCCTCGGGCGGCAGGTCCAGGCGCGGCTTTGGGGCCTCGGGGCTGATGCCCAGGGGCAGCGCCAGCTGCATCAGGCGCTCGATCTCGTGCAGCTCGTCGAAGCAACGGTCCACCAGGTGCGTGTAGGCCAGCTGGTTCCACCAGGGCCGGGAGTAGCCGATGCGCACCCGCGCGCCCACGCTTTTGGCCACCAGCGCGCTGCGCAGGCTCGCATGCGGGGAGATCCAGAGGTCGAAGCCCTCGCGCGCCAGCTCCCGGCCCAGGCCGACCGCGGCCAAGGGCCCCTTCTGCGCGCCGCGCTTGGCAAAGGGCCGCACGCTTGCGAGTTCGCGCTGGGAGCAAAACAGGCCCTCCACGCCCGCGCGCACGAAGAGGTGCGCCTCGGCCTTGGGGAAGCGGGCCTGCACGGCCTGGATGAGCGGGAGGGTGAGCACGGCGTCGCCCAAAAAGGCCGTCTGCCAGATGCCGATGCGCTTAAAATCGTTCATGCGCGGGCCTTGTCCATCAGGCCCGTGTGCGCTAGAATGCCCGCACAGCAAACGTCCGGGGAGGATGCCATGAAGTACATCATGTTCGAGGATTTTTCAGGAGTTCCGGTGCCCATCATCTTCCCCAAGCGCATCGACTTTGCAGAGATGCGCGAGCAGATTCCCTACACCAAGGTGCTCGCCGCAGGCCACGTGCATCTTTCGGGTACGGGCTTCGCCTGCTTTGGTTCATCCAAGAGCCTTGCGGCCCAGGCCCGGCCCGAGGACGCGCTGATCATCGCCGCCAAGCTCGCCAATCCTGACCTCTAGCGTCAATCAAAAAATAAAAAGGCCGGGAGGGGAGAATACGCCCCCTCCCGGCCTTTGTGCGTCTGTTAATCGTACTTGACCGAGCTGATCTTCATGAGGTGGTCCCAGGAGTGGATGGCCTCGATGTAGCGGATGGTGCCGGTCTTGCCGCGCATCACGAGGGAGCTTGTCTCCGCGCCGTAGCCCAGGTAGCGCACGCCCTTGAGGAAGGTGCCGCCCGAGATGCCCGTGGCCGCGAAGAACACGTCGTCGCTGCGCACCAGGTCGGACACGGTGAGCACGCGGCGGATGTCCACCCCGCTCTGGGCCAGGCCGTTCTTCTCGTCCTGCTTCTGGGGATCAAGCTTGCAGAACATCTCGCCGCCCATGATGCGGATGGCGCAGGCCGCCAGGACGCCTTCCGGCGTGCCGCCGGTGCCCATCATCAGGTCCACGTCGTTTCTGGGGTCGATGGCCATGAGCGCTCCGGCCACGTCGCCGTCGGTGTGCAGCTGGATGCGCGCGCCAGCCTCGCGGATATCATTGATGAGCTTCTTGTGGCGCGGCTTGTCCAGCACGAAGACCACCAGGTCGTCCACGTCCTTGCCCAGGGCCTTGGCGATGCGTTTCAGGTTGACCGGCACCGGGGCCTCGATGTCGACCACGTTCTTGGCTGCGGCGGGCACCACCAGCTTCTGCATGTAGAAGCTCGGGCCCGGGTCGTACATGGTCCCGGCCGGGGCCACGCCCACAACCGAGATGGCGTTGGGGCGGCCAAAGGCCAGCAGGCTGGTGCCCTCCACGGGGTCAACGGCCACGTCCACGGACTGCGGTCCGCCCGCGCCGACCTTTTCGCCGTTGTGCAGCATGGGCGCGTTGTCCTTCTCGCCCTCGCCGATGATCACCGTGCCGCTGATGGCCAGGGTCTTGAAGCTCAGGCGCATGGCCTCGACAGCCGCGTGGTCCCCGGCGTCCTTGTCGCCCTTGCCAAGCCAGCGGGCGCTCGCCAGGGCGGCGGCCTCGGTGACGCGCACCAGGTCCAGGGCCAGATTTCTTTGCGGGGCTTCCATGTGTCTCTCCTTCGAAGTGCAGAGCCGGCGCGACTTCTGCGCGGCCCGAATTTTCCCAGTCTGTACGTACCCTAGCAGAGCATCCGGCCAGACCGCAAGCGTCCTGGCCAGAGAGCGCTGTTCGCCGAAGCAGCGCTCGCGCCCGCTAGCCGAAGTAGCGCTCGCGGATGAACCGGGCCACGGTGGGCGCAGTGAAGCCGTACTTCTCGGCCAGCTTGTCCGCCGGGGCGCTCTCGCCGAAGTGGTCCAGCCCGAGGGCCAGGCCGAACAGGCCCACATACTTGTGCCAGCCCTCAGGCCGACCGGCCTCGATGGCCACGCGCCGCTCCACCGTGGGCGGCAGCACGGATTCCTTGTAGTGCATGCTCTGGGCCTCGAAGAGGTTCACCGAGGGCATGCTGACCACGCGGATCATCCGGCCCGGCTCCTCGGCCTCCAGGATCTTCACGGCCTCCAGCGCCAGGGAGACCTCGGAGCCCGAGGCCATGACGATGAGCTCCGGCTCGGCCTTGCAGTCCCGCAGGACGTAGCCGCCGTGGCGTACGCCCTGGGCCACGGCCGGGAACTCTTTGGGGTCCATGACCGGCAGCCCCTGGCGGGTGAGGAACAGGCACGAGGGCTTGTCCGTCTGGCGCAGGGCCAGCTCCAGGCACAGGGCCGTCTCCGTGGCGTCGGCCGGGCGCAGGTCCAGCAGGTTCGGGATGAGGCGCAGGGAAGCCACATGCTCGATGGGCTGGTGCGTGGGGCCGTCCTCGCCCACGTAGAAGGAGTCGTGGGTGAACACGTAGAGCACGGGCAGCTTCTGCAGGGCCGACATGCGGATGGCGTTGCGGCAGTAGTCGGAGAAGGTCAAAAACGTGGCGCCGAAGGGCAGCACCCCGCCGTGCAGGGCCATGCCGTTCAATATCGCGGCCATGGGGAACTCGCGCACGCCAAAGGACAGGTTGCGGCCAAGGGGGTTGTCGGCCGCGAAGATGCCCACGGCGTCGCGGAACTTGCTCGTCTGGTTCGAGGGATCGAGGTCGGCGCTGCCGCCCATGAGGTTCGGCAGGGCGTCCTTGAGCATGTTCAGGCACGCTCCCCAGGCCGCGCGGGTGGCGATCTTCTTGCCGGGCTCAAAGGCGGGCATGGGCAGGGCCAGCTGGCCGCGCCCGGTGTTCATGGCCTTCCAGAAGGACATGAAGTCCTTGTCGTCCTTCTTGATGCGCCTGGCCAGGGTCTCCTTTCTGGCGGCCACGGCGCGCTTGAGCTCCGGGAACCGGGCCTGGAAATGCGCGCGGGCCTCGTCGGGCACCTGGAAGCAGGCGCCCTCCAGGAGGCACATGCCCTTCTTGGTGGCGGCGATCTCCTCGGCGGCCAGGGGCTCGCCGTGGGTGCCGAAGTCGCCCTCGCGGGTGGCCGCGCCCTTGGCCATGACCGTGTGGCCGATGATCAGGCTCGGCTTCTTCTTCTGGCCCTGGGCCTTCTTGATGGCCGCGCGGATGGCGTCGCGGTCGTGGCCGTCCACGGCTTGCACATGCCAGCCCATGGCGGCGAAGACCTTGGCGTAGTCGGTGCGGTCCACGCGGCTGACCGGCCCGGCCAGCTGGACCTTGTTGGAGTCGTAGTAGCAGGTGAGCTTCCCCAGGCCCCACAGCCCGGCCAGGGAGGCCGCGCCCAGGACCACGGACTCCTGCATGTCGCCGTCGCTGGTCAGCACATAGGTGTTGTGCTCCACGATGTCACGACCCAGCTTGTTGCGCAGGAAGGTTTCGGCCACGGCCATGCCCACGGCCATGGCAAAGCCCTGGCCCAGGGGTCCGGTGGTGGCCTCCACGCCGGGGGTCATCTCGTGCTCCGGGTGGCCGGGGGTGCGGCTGCCGAGCTGCCGGAAGCCGCGCAGGTCATCGGCCTCGATGAACCCGGCCAGGTGCAGCAGGCCATACAACAGGGCCGACTCGTGCCCGGCGGAGAGCACGAAGCGGTCGCGGTTGAACCAGTTGGCGCGCTCGGGGTCGAAGTTCAAAAACTCCGAATAGAGCACCGCCCCGAAGTCCGCAGAGCTCATGGCTCCGCCAGGGTGTCCGGAGTCGGCGGCGCGGGTGGCGTCCATGATGAGCCCTTTCAGGGTGTTCACCACAAGCTGGTCAGGGGCGATGGTCTTGTGCATGGAAGTTGGTCCTCGGTTTGCCGGCCTAGGCCGTCAGGGGTTGCTGCCTTAAGGGCTTTGGATTTCCGCTCGCACCGGCCTTTAGGCCATGGAGTGCGTCTCGAACTGCTCGATGCGCCGCAGGTGGCGGCCGCCCTCAAAGGGCGCGTTCAGAAAGGCCCGCATGACATCCAGGGCCAGGCCCTGGCCCAGCACGCGCTCGCCCAGGCAGAGCACGTTGGCGTTGTTGTGCGCCCGCGCCATGCGGGCCATGAACTCGTTGGTGCACACGGCCGCGCGGATGCCCGGATGGCGGTTGGCGGCCATGCTCAT
>CAZXZF010000153.1:0-6550 GCA_964645095.1 uncultured Desulfocurvus sp.
GGCACGCCCGTGGGCAAGGGCTTCCGCAGCCTGAACGTGGCCCTGCGCCAGATCTTCGACCTCTACGCCTGCATCCGGCCCATCAAGTACTTTCCGGGCATCGAGTCCCCGGTGAAGCGGCCCGAGCTGGTGGACATGATCATCTTCCGCGAGAACACCGAGGACGTGTACGCGGGCATCGAATGGGCCGCAGGCACGCCCGAGGCCAGGAAGCTGGCCGCGTTTTTGCGCGACGAGCTGGGCGCGAACATCAGCCTCGACGCGGGCATCGGCATCAAGCCCATGACCGAGAAGGGCTGCAAGCGCCTCATCGACCGCGCCATCAAGCATGCCCTGGCCCAGCACAAGTCCTCCGTGACCCTGGTGCACAAGGGCAACATCATGAAGTACACCGAGGGCGCGTTCCGGGCCTGGGGCTACGACCTGGCCAAGGAAAAGTACGCGGCCGAGCTGATGACCGAGACCGAGGCGGCCGAGGGCGGCAAGAAGCCCGTGGTCATCAAGGACCGCATCGCCGACGCCATGTTCCAGGCCGTGCTGCGCCGCCCCACGGAGTTCAGCGTCATCGCCACCACCAACCTGAACGGCGACTACCTCTCCGACGCGCTGGCCGCGCAGGTGGGCGGCCTGGGCCTGGCCCCGGGCGTGAACAAGAGCGACACCCTGGCGCTCTACGAACCCACCCACGGCACCGCGCCCAGCTACGTGGGCAAGGACACCGCCAACCCCGGCAGCCTGATCCTCTCCGGCACCATGCTGCTCGAGGACATCGGCTGGAGTGACGCCGCCGCGCTCATCCACGGGGCCGTTGCCAAGGCCATTGCGGGCAAGCGCGTGACCCCGGACCTGGCGCGCCAGATCACCGGCTCCACCGAGGTCGGCTGCAAAGAGTTCGGCGAGATCCTCATCGCCAACCTGTAGCAGCACTAAAGAAACAACGGACCGCCCGGTCCTGCCAGGAACCCGCATCAAGCGGGCCGGGCGGGGCCGGGCGGTTCTTCTTTGCGGGGGCGGGGGCCAGTTTTTAAATCATCGCAGCCAGATCAGGCACGATGCGCTCCTGTCGCATCCGAAGACGATCAATGCTCCTGGCTGGGCAGAAACCGCCAACCGGAGCGCGCCAGCTCAACGGACAACGCGGACGCGACACGACGGGCCAGACGCAAGAAAGCTGCCGCCAGTTTCGCATGGCGTGGCACGACGACGGAACGCATGACCGGAGGAAATGCCTCGTGGGGATTTTAAAGACAGGCTCTAATCCGGCAGGACGGAGTTCCAGACGCTGGCAGGGTCCTTGGCCAGGGCGGCCAGGAGCACGCCGACCTGGCCCAGGACCAGGTCGGCCTCGCGCCCGAGGGCCTCAAGCAGCTGCCCGGCCATGTCGCGGTCGTCGTTCTTGACCGCATCGCCCAGGGCCTTGGTCTGCTCGGACATGCCGTAGGCGTGCACCGCCCCGGAGATGTTCACCAGGGAATGCAGGCACAGGCGGACGGCCGTGACATCCCAGGCGGCCTGGGCCGCTTTCAGCTGATTCATGCGCTCACGGGCCTGGGTTTCAAAAAGGCCGAGCATCTGCTCGAGAATGTCCTCACTCCCGGCAAAGGCGTCCTTGAGAGAAACCAGATTCACCCCTGTCAGAACCCTTGTCGCGCCCATGCATCCCCCTTCTCTGCCGGTGGATCAATCTCAGCGGCGTAGGCAGTTCTCATTCCATAGCCCCCCTGCACGCCACGCGCAAGTGCCAGAACGACCAAAACAAGCTCTGTCTTGCATCTGCCGCCAGGGACGGTTAGGGTGGCTTGCTAGGATGCGGGCATTTCCCCGCCAATCTCCCAAAGGACGGTCCAATGCACTCTGACGATCAGGTTTTTGTTCGGCTCATGGAAGGCAAGCTGGCTTCGATCCGCGCCACGGACATGCTGCCCGAGGAACTGGTTGCCCTGGTGGAGCAGGTGCTGCCCGTGCAGATCGAAGCGCGCAACGCGGCCCGCGTGACCCTGCCCGAGCGGGCCTCCTGCGCCTCGGACGAGGCCATGTTCGCCGGCAGCCCGCTCATCCTGCGCGAGAATTTTCCCCACGACCTGGACCAGGCCCTGCGCCTGTTCCCCATCCTGCTTAAGATCCTGGCGGGCACCGGCGGAGCGGCCGCCCAGGCGGCGGACACCCTGCGCGCGGCCATGGCCGCCGGTGAGCTCGACCCGGCCCAGGCGCTGCGCGCCCTGCCCGCCGGAGACGACACGCTCTTCGCGGTCTGGCGCCAGCGCCTGCCGGAAAGCCCCAGGGCGCTCAGCTTCCTGGCCGCCTCCGCGCTCTGGCCCGGCCTGAACGCCGCAGCCCTGGCCCTGGCTGGGCGCCTGCCCGAAAACCTGCCCCACGATCGCGGGCACTGCCCGCTCTGCGGCAGCCTGCCGTACATCACCTTCCTGCGCGAGAAGGAGGGCCTGCGCTTCGGGGCCTGCTCCTTCTGCGGACACGAGCACCGCCTCCGGCGCATATGCTGCCCCTATTGCGACGAGGGCGACACGGCCAAGCTCAAGCTCTTCCGCGTGGAGGAGTACCCCGGAGTGGTCGTCGGCGTCTGCGAGACCTGCAACATGTACGTCAAGACCCTGGACTACCGCGAACTGGACACCACCGTGCTGCCCTGCCTGGACGACATGGCCACAGTGGCCCTGGACGTGCTGGCGCAAGGCCAGGGCTACAAGCGCCCCACCCTCTCGGCCTGGGGCTTCTAGGACAGGACGCACGCGCAAAGGCCGGAGCGGCGGAATTCGCTGCTCCGGCCTTTTTTTACGCCTTCATCATGGCGCCGCCGCCCTGGCCTCATGCCGCGCCAGCACGGCCCTGCGGCCTACTTCGCCTTCTTGCGGAAGACCTGCTTGCCCGAGCCCGGCATGTCCAACTCCAGCGTGCCCCGGCCCTGCCGGGCCGAGATGATGCCGCCCTGGCGCGTGTGCAGCACCACCCGGCCCTCGGCGCGCACCTCCCAGCGGAAGGGGGCCTCCTCCGCGCCCACGGCGAGCGAGCCGCCGCCATCCGTGCGCAGGGTCAGCCGGGCCGGGCTCAAGTCCACGCGTTCGGACTCGTAGTCGCCCGCCAGGTCCTCCACGGGCCCACGGCACCCGGCCAAGAGCAGCAATCCCAGGGCCAGCGCGCAAAGAAGCGTCCGCCTCACGTCTCAATCTCCTTGAGTGTGCTCCGGTAACGGCGCTCCAGCGCCAGGGGGGAGTCGAAGAAAAACACGTGCATGGCCATGCCAAGCCAGGTCAGGTCGCGCACCAGGGTCATCCAGGTCATGCGCTCGTCCAGGGTGTTGAAGCAGCCGCAGTCGATGGGCGTCTCGCGCAGCAGGTTCACGGTGACGGCCAGGCTGAAGACCACGAGCAGCGCAGCCAGCATGGCGCTCACCGTGCGCACGCGCACCCCGGCCACCAGCATGGCCCCGCAGATGAGCTCCAGCCACGGCAGGGCCAGGGCCACGGCGTTCACCGCCAGGGCGGGCACGAGCTGGTAGCTGGCGATGGTCTCGGCGAACTCCGCCGCGTAGCCGATCTTGTAGACGCTGGCGTAGACAAAGACCCCGCCCAGATAGAACCGGAAGGCCAGGGCCAGCCAGCGGCCCAGCACGTCGCGCCAGATGTCCTTGCTCATGGCTCCACCGGATAGCCCCTGGCGACCCAGGCCGGAAGCCCGTCTTCCAGCACCAGCACGCGCTCGTGCTCGCGCGCCGCAAGCTTTGCCGCCACGTCCTCGTCCCAGCGGCGGCTTATGTTGCCGCCGTAGATGATGAGCGGCGTGGACAGCGGCACCTGGGCGAAGCGCATCAGGTACATCATGTCGAACAGGGCCGGGGTCAGGTTCGCCGCACCGCGCACGCGCTGCTGGCCGAAAAAGGCCTGGGGCCGCGCGTCCACCATGAGCGCGCCCTCGCTCTGCTGCAGCTCCCTGGCCTTCTGGGCGGTGACGGTCTGGGCCGGGAGCCGCCTCAGGTGCTCGGGCACCAGGGGCACGCCGTTCGGACTGGCCAGGTTGAACAGAAAGCCCAAAAGCATGGCCGCCAGGAGAATGACCCCGCAATCGAGCCAGGAGAAGCGCCTTGAGCGCAGGCCCTCGGCGTGCAGGAAGCAGCGCACGCGCGCGCCTGCGCGCTCCAGGAGGTCGATGGTCTGCCGGGCCTCGGTGAGTTCGGTGACGGTGCGCGTGAGCTCTTCGTTCTGCTGCTTCAGGCCGTCGTTCAGCGCCGTGATGACGGCCAGGTGCCGCGCGCCCTGGACGTAGCCCAGGAGCGTGCCCACCTGGGCCCGCAGCATCTGGGCGTCCTCGTCCTCCAGGGCCTCGCCGGAAATGGTCCCGCCCAGGACCAGCACGCCCTGCACGTCGCGGTCCAGGGCGAAATACATGGCGCAGCGGCCCTCAAAGGGCATGCCGCAGCCCGCCAGGGCAGCAGCCGGATCACTGACCGGCTCGACCGTGAGCGGGTCCACGCTGCGCGCGCCGGAGGCGGCGAAGGCCTTGTAGACCAGCACATCCGCTGCGCCATAGCCGGAGAGCCCGGTGTCCGTTGCGCCCCGGACGGCCAGGGCCACGGTGCGCGCGGCGCGGTCCAGCACCAGCGCCAGCCCGCTGCCCACGCTGAAGGCCCCGAGCATGGTCAAGAGGAAGCTGTTCAGGATGCCCTGGACCTCGCGCAGGTGCGCCATCTCCCCGGCCAGCTCGTTGACCGCCGCCAGTTGGAGCAGCCGCCGGTCCAGGCCGCGCTGGACGGTATGGGAGGAGGCCAGGGCCTCGGTCAGGCGGTCGTTCTTGCGGCCCAGGTCCACGCTGAGCTGGCGGATGCTGTTCACGGCCAGGGCCCCGCGCAGGGCTCCGGTGAGCAGATGCAGCAGGCTGTGCAGCAGGTTGGACGCGTCCTCGTCCAGGCCCCGGTCCAGACGGGCGTCCAGGCCGACATCCAGACCTGCATCCGGGCCTGCATCCGGGCCTGCATCCGGCCCGGCGTCGGCCAAAAGCGGCCCCAGGGCCAAGAGCCCGCAGTGCTCGTCGTCCACGCTGAAGCAAAGCAGGATGTCCATGCCCCTTGGCAGCAGGCTGTCGCCCCCGGCCTGGTCGCGCCGGATGGCGCGGATCTTGGAGTTCGGAAAGTCGCCGTCCAGGTCGCGGTAGGGGAAATAGGCGTCGCAGATGTCGGGCAGGCGCTGCTCCAGGGCCTCGGCCTCGCCGGCCGGCAGCCCGCGCGACAGGACCATGCCCTCGCAGGAGGCCGGGCGGGCCAGCACCGCCACCCCGCCCATGGCCCCGATGGGTCCCATGGCCGTGAGCAGGAAGGTCTCCATGATCTTGCGCGGCTGAAGGATGCCGGAAAGTTCCTGGGCCGTCTCCAGGAGCACGCGCAGACTCAGGCGCTTGCGCTCAAGCTCCAGGCGCAGGGCCTGCCCCGTGTCCGGGCTCGCTGCGAGATGGCCTGCGGCCGTGTCCATGCTACTGGAGCGCCTCCTTGATGCGCGCGAGCAGGCCCTCGATGTCGTCATCGATGCCGAGGTGGGTATAGAGCACCTTCCCGGCCGGGGTCACGAGCAGGGTGAAGGGCGTCTTGGGCTCACGCAGGAGCTTGTGGTTCTGATACTTCTCGTCGGCCACGATGGGGTACTTGTAGATGCCGGTCTTGCGCAGGCTCTCCACTTCCAGGTCCGTGCCGCCGGCGGCCAGGCCGAACATGCGCACCTCTCCGGCTTGCATGCGCCGGGCCAGGCGCGCGTAGAGGGTGTTGAAGGAAGACACCTGCTTCGCGCATTCGTTGCAGTACACGCCGATGACCTCAAGCACGATGACCTTGGCCTTCAGGTCCTGCAAACGGAAGGTCTTCTTCCCGGCCACGCCGAGTTCGCCCGCGTCCTGGCCAAAGACCGGGACCTTCAGGCTCAAGGCGGGCAGGGTCTGGCCGGGCCCGGGGAGCGCGGCGGCGGCAAGGGCCTGGCCAGCCAGCAGAAGCAGGAGCACAACGCTGAGCAGGGTGGGCTTGATGAACAGTCGCATGGGCATCTCCTCAAGGGTCAGGGCGCGGCCAGGGCTGCGGCGTCGGACTCGTAGATCACCACCAGCTTGGCGATGCCCACGATCTCGAAGACCTTGCGGAAGTTCTCGGACAATCCGGCGATGCACACCCGCTCGCCGCGCTCCCGCGCCTCCAGCAGCAGCTGGGTCAGAAGCGCCAGGCCCGCGCCGTTGGTGGAAGCGGACTCGTCGAAGTGCAGGATGATGCGCGGCCGCCCCAGTTCGCGGGCGCGCTCCATGGCCCGGGCCAGAAAAGGCTCGCTGCGCGCGGTGACGCTGCCCCGGATGGTCAGGATGGCGGCGCCGTCCACCTCGTCCACGCTGATCTCCTCGGCCTTGCTCTTGGCTATGGCGATGCGCTCCTCGGCGCGCTTCAGGGCCTGGCTCAGGGCCACGCGCTGCACGGGCTTGTTGATGAAGTCCGTGGCGTCGAGATTGAGCGCGCGGATGGCCAGGTCCATGTCGCCGTGGCCGGTGATGACGATGACCTCGGCGTGGG
>CAZXZF010000154.1:0-6542 GCA_964645095.1 uncultured Desulfocurvus sp.
GAAGGGAAGAGCCCCTCCACACCCCTTGCACTGTTTCTTTTCCTCCATAACCTCGCCCCATAGCTCCTGTAGTTTCTGGTCCATATTTCGCCACGGAAAACTGCGTTCTCATACTTGACTGCGCTTTTGCGTGTCAAGAGCTTACGAAAAAATTCACGAGTTCCCCTACTTCACCCTGCCGTAGACATCGTCAAACCGGACGATGTCGTCTTCCTCAAGATATGGCCCACTCTGAATCTCAATAATTTCAAGCGGTACCTTGCCAGGATTGGCCAGACGGTGCGTCGTCGCCTTGCCGATATCGACAGCCTGATTCTCCACCAAAAGGCGCTCCTCTCCGCCAATCTCCACCAGGGCCGTGCCCCCGATGACCACCCAATGCTCACTTCTGTGGTGGTGCATCTGCAGGCTCAACCGCGCTCCCGGCAACACCTCAATGCGCTTGATCTTGTAGAACTGGCCTTCCTCCAGCACCGAGTAGCTGCCCCAAGGCCGCTTCACGGTGAGGTGGTTCTCCACCAACTGGCTGCCCTGGGCTTTCAGCATGGCCACGATCTCCTTGACCCGCTGCACCCCCTCATGGGGGCAGGCCAGGGTGGCGTCACGGGTCTGGACCATGATCATGCTCGACATGCCCACCGCTGCGAGCTTGCCGCCCTTGGAGATGAGCAGGCAGTCGCGGCAGTCCAGCGCCAGCACATCGCCCTGGATGACGTTGCCGCACGCGTCCTTCTTGCCCAGCCGGTACACGGCCTCCCAGTTGCCCAGGTCGTCCCAGTCAAAACCGGCCTGGACCACGGCGATGCCCGAAATCTTTTCCACGATGCCGTAGTCCACGGAGATGTTTTGCAAAACAGCGTAACCCTCGACCATGGGCCGCTCGGTCCGGTCCGCCCACCAGTCCCAGAGCCCGGGAACAAAATTTTCCACGGCGGCCAGAAACTCGCGTGCGCGAAACACAAACATGCCGCTGTTCCAATAGTGGCGTCCGCTTTGGACGAACTCCAGGGCCTTCTCCAGGCGGGGCTTCTCGATGAACCGCAGCGCGTCGAAGGCGCCCCCGCCCAGGGCCTCGCCCCGCTCGATGTAGCCGTAGCCGGTCTCGGGCTTGTCCGGGGTCACGCCGAAGGTGACGAAGCGCCCCCCCGCAGCCAGGTCCATGCCCTGCCGAACGGAGCGCACCCAGGCCTCCTGGTCGGCAATCAGATGGTCCGAGGGGAACACGCCCACAAGGGCGTCCAGGGCCGCCGCGCCGCCCGCCACATCCACCGGGGGCACGATGCGGTCCAGCGCCAGCAGGATGGCGGGCAGGGTGTTCCTGGCCGTGGGTTCGGCCAGCACATGGGCGTCCAGGTCGGGGTTGATGGCCCGGATCTGGCTGCGCACCTCGTAGACATGCTCCTCGTTGGTCACCACCCAGACGTTCTCCGGCGCATAGGCCCCGAGCACGCGGGTCACGGTCTGCTGCAAGAGGGTCAGTTCGCCGTTCAAGGCCAGAAGCTGCTTGGGGAAGAGCGTGCGCGAAAGCGGCCACAGCCGCGTGCCCGAGCCGCCCGCCAGAATCACCGCATGGCGGGGCGGGGCCTGAGCTGGTGCGGGTGCGCTTGGTTTCTTCGGCAAGTCGGCTCTCCTGATCGCTTGAGGGGTCGGGCGGCTTCAACCGGCTGCCGGGGCCTCGTAGACAAAGGGTGTGGTCAAGTCCTTCAGTCGCGGCAGCATGCGGTCCTTGGCCGAGAGAACCGGCGTGCAGTCGGGCCAGGGCACGGCCAGGTCCGGATCGTTCCAGAGGACGCCCGCGTCGCTGGCTGCGTTGTAGGGGGCATCGACCTTGTAGAGAAACTCCGTGTCCGGCTCAAGGGTGACATAGCCGTGGGCAAACCCGCGCGGAAGGAACAGACGCAAAAAATTGTCGGAGGACAACTCCACGCAAAAGTTCCGTCCAAAGGTCGGCGAGCCCTGGCGCAGGTCCACGGCCACGTCCAGCACCCGCCCGCGCACCACCCAGCCGAGTTTGGCCTGGGCATAAGGCGGCTTTTGGAAATGCAGCCCCCGCAGCACCCAGGGCAGCGCAGAATACGCGTGATTATCCTGGACAAAAGCCGCCTGGATGCCCAGCTCGGCGAACTTCATCTGGCTGTATGTCTCCAGAAAAAAGCCGCGCTCGTCCCGAAAAAGCTTCGGCTCAAGCAGCACCAGTCCAGGCAAGCCAGTCTCGATCAGCCGCATTCCTTCTCCCGCCCCCAGCGTGAATTCGCGTAGCCCTATCCGAAATCACAGGCCAGCACAACAGCCACGTGGTCCGCCAAGACAAACTGCCGAGGCTTCCCTTTCTCGCCTCCCTCTGCTACTTGTGCGCGCAGACGGGCCTTCAAGGGCCCCGTCCGGAGCGGACCACGGGAACGCGGACCACGGAAACGTTGAGGTGCCATGAACTCCCTGGACATCATAATCATCGCCATCATCTGCCTGGTGGGCTTCCGGGGCTACAACCGGGGCCTGATCAAGGAGGCCGTGTCGCTGTGCTCGGTGTTCGTGGGCCTGTTCATGGCCGCGCACCTGCACACCATCTTCGTGCCGCACCTCAAGGTCTACTTCGCCAATCCGGGCACGGTGCTGGCCCTAAGCTACCTCATCACCTTCCTGGGCACCCTGGTGGCCCTGTGGTTTCTGGTGCGCTTCCTCCAGGGCGTGCTCAAGCTGGCCATGCTCACGGTTGTGGACAAGGCCGCCGGCGCCGCCTTCGGGGTTGTGGAAGGCTTGCTGCTGTCCCTGGTGCTGCTGCTGCTGCTCAAGGCCATGCTGCCCGGCACGGCGGCGGTGAAGCACTCCGCCTTCGCCCAGAAGACCGAGCCCATGCTGGTGCTCCTGGCCAACTTCACGCCCACGCCCATCCGCGAGACGCTGGAGGAAGGCGGCTTCACCCTGCCCAAGCCGGCCGATTTGCCCCTGCCCAGGCCCAAGCAACAGCAGCAGCAGCAGCGCGGCAAAAAGGGCCCCCAGACGATCTGACCTGGGCGATTTCGTCCGGGCGATTCGAGCCGGGCGATTCGAGCCGGTTTTTCTGGCCGGGCCTGCGCCGCAATCAATACCCCAATGACAGGAGACATGCCTTCGTGAGCACGGACAGCCTTTCCCTTGCGAGAATACAAGAGGTCATCGACGCCCTGCTTGGCCCTGACGGCTGCCCCTGGGACCGCAAGCAGACGCCGCTTTCGCTCTGCGACTACATCATCGAGGAGGCCTTCGAGCTGGTCTCGGCCATCCGCGCGGGCGACCACGCCGAGACCGCCGAGGAACTGGGCGACGTGCTCTTCCTGCTGCTCTTCGAGACCACCCTCGCCGCCCGGGCCGGGCAGTTCGACCTGGCGGACGTTGTGGCCGCCAACGCGGCCAAGATGATCCGCCGCCACCCCCACGTCTTCGGCGACACGGTTGTGGCCGACCAGGAAGAGCTCCTGCGCAACTGGGAGCGCATCAAGCGCGGGGAAAAGGCGGACAAGGCCGAGGAGGGTGCGCGCAACGGGGCTTTCGACTCGCTGCCCAGGGGCCTGCCGCCGCTGCTCAAGGCCTACCGCATCCACTCCAAGGCCGCGCGCCTGGGCTTCACCTGGGCCTCGGACGAGGATGCCCGCGCCCAGTACGACGCCGAGTGGCGGGAATACGAAGCAGCCTGCGCCAACGGCGACCAGGAGCAGATGGAGGAGGAGTTCGGGGACGCGCTGTTCACGCTGGTTGAGCTGGGGCGGCGGCGGGGCATCAAGGCCAACGCGGCCCTGGACCGGGCCAACCTGAAGTTCTTGTCCCGCTACGAACGCATGGAGGCCCTGGCCCGCGAGCGCGGCCTGGACTTTGTGGACATGCCCCTGGAGGACAAGGACCGCCTCTGGAGCGAGGTCAAGGCCGAAGCCCAGGCCATGGCCAAGGCCGAAGCAAAGACCGGAGACTAGGGCCTGTTTCCAAAAGATGGATTTTGTTCCCTGGCGAGGAGAGAGCCTCTTTGGGGCCAGGGAGTGTACTCATGCGGTACAGCCCTGGACCAAAAGCGGCTCAAGACGCCCCCCGAATAGGCGCGTGGCGAGGCCCGGGGGGCAAAAGACGCTTTTAAAGACAGGCCCTAGCCCTCCTCGCGCTCCGTTGGGGCCAGCTCCACCTGATTCACCGAATTGCGCAGTTCGCGGATGATCTCCGCGTCGCGGACCGGTTCGCTGAGGATGATGGTGCCCTGCTGCCGGTAGCGCGGGGTCAGGTTGTTCAGGGTCAGGGCGTAGATGTCCTGGATGTCCAGGTAGCTGGGGTGGTAGTCCAGGTGCTCGGCCAGAACCTGCGGCATGAGCTTGATCACCCGCAGTTCGTTGCGGTTGCGGATGTTTTCCAGCGGAACACCGGCCACTTCATATTTCTTCTGCGCCATGCCGCGCCCTCCGTGGGGTTGGGTTGCGCCAAGGCCCGACCCGCGAGATGCGGGCCGGGCAGAGCTGCCTTGAATCTAGCCCATGCGCCTCAGGCGCGCAAGCCCTAGGCTCCGCTGCTGATGAAGCTGGCCGGGAACTCCATCCGCAGGATGCGCAGGGCCTCTTCGGCCTTCTCGCGCTGTTCGAAGGAACCGGCCTGCACCGCCGAAAGCTCCCTGCCGCCGCGCACCACGCGGGTGATCCTGGCGTTGTCGTACCCGGACTGCATGAGCCTCTTCTGCACGCGGCGGGCGTTGTCGTCCTGCGAGAAGGCCCCCACCTGCACAGCGTACCTGCCGCTCTCGGCGCTGAGGTCGGCCCTGGGCGCCGGCTCGCGCTTGGCAGCGGCAGGATTGTTCGCCACCGGGCGCGGCGCAACGGCCTCGGCCACGAGCACCTGGCGCTCGGTCTTGGCCTGGGGCCTGGCCTGGGGCCGGGCGGGCTCTTCGACGATATTCCTCTCGATGACCTGCTGCTGCGGGCGGCGCGCCGGAGCTTCGGCCGAGGCCAGGGCCACGGGCTTTGCCCCGCCCTTGGCGCTGGCGGCGGCGATGGCCGGATTGTCGCCGATGCCCTCGACGCGCACCTTGGCCACGCCGTTGTCGGCCATGCCGAGCAGCCGCGCCGAGGCGTAGGACAGGTCGATGATGCGGCCGTCGATGAAGGGGCCGCGGTCGTTGACCGTCATCTCAAGCTCCCGGCCGTTCTCCAGGTTGGTCACGCGGACCTTGGTGCCCAGCGGCAGGGTCTTGTGCGCGGCGGACACGCCGAACATGTCGTAGACCTCGCCGGTGGCTGTCTTTTTGCCATGGAAGTCGATGCCGTACCAGGAGGCCGTGCCGACCTCCTTGTAGCCCAGGCCCGACTGGATGGGCCAGTAGGTTATGCCCTTGATGGAATACGGCTGGGTTTTCGGGTCTACAAAGCCCGGCACCTTTTGATAGGTGACGCGGGGCCGCTCCGAGGAGGCGACCTGGGCCGGCCGGTTGTTCTTCGGCGCCTCGGACTGGATGCGCTCAAGGGAACCAGTGGGCAAATAGGCGCACCCGGTCAGGGCGAGCAGGGACAAAAGGGCGGCAAATCTGGGCAGCTTCATGAACAGCCTCCGTACGGACGTATTGGACGTCTCCCCTCCCAGGGCTCCCGTCAGGGTCCAGGTCTCCCTCCCGGACTGCATGCGCGTCATGACGGGTACGCACGTTTGCTCAATCGTCAGGTCGAAGCAAAACTTTAGACGCGAATCAAAGGACTTTGGCTACACATATATATTTCACCCCGCCCGGAAACTTTCCCTTGACATTGCGAGGATGAGCGCTCAAAGCTAGCCCTCAATTGTCGTGAAGGCCGGAAGCTTGTTGCCCCGGAAATGACACGGCGCGAACGTCTTATCATCATTTCAGGAGCTTAGATTTTTATGCCTAAGTCTATCTATGTCGGCAACATCCCCTTCAGCGCCTCTGAAGAAGACCTCCGCAACATGTTCGGCCAGTATGGCGAGGTCATGTCCGTCAAGTTCATCAACGACCGCGAGACCGGCCGCTTCCGCGGCTTCGGCTTCGTGGAGATGGACGACTCCTCCGCCAAGCAGGCCATCGACGCCCTGAATGGCAAGGAGATCGCCGGGCGCGCCCTGCGGGTCAACGAGGCCCAGGAGCGTCAGCCCCGTCCCCGTCGCGACTACTAGTCGTCACGGCACGCCGGCAATAAAAATACCCGGCTACCAGCGCCCCGTCCCGCCCCTGCGGGACGGGGTTTTTCCTTTCTTTATAACGCCCAGACCACACTCCCCAACCACCCGCCCAAAGGAATTTTCTCCCATGAAGAACACCGCCCGCAACGAGCTGCTGCGCAATGTCGCCATCATCGCCCACGTCGACCACGGCAAGACCACCCTTGTGGACGGACTCTTCCGGCAGAGCGGCGTGTTCCGCGAAAACCAGCAGGTCAGCGACCGCGTCATGGACAACATGGACCTGGAGCGCGAACGCGGCATCACCATCGCCGCCAAGAACTGCTCGGTCACCTGGAAGGGCGTGAAGATCAACATCATCGACACCCCGGGCCACGCCGACTTCGGCGGCGAGGTGGAGC
>CAZXZF010000155.1:0-6533 GCA_964645095.1 uncultured Desulfocurvus sp.
AGGCCGTGCGCAAGAGCCCGCACTGCGTGGTGCTCTTCGACGAGATCGAGAAGGCGCACCCGGACGTGTTCAACATCCTGCTGCAGGTCATGGACTACGCCACGCTCACCGACAACACCGGCCGCAAGGCCGATTTCCGGCAGACCATCCTGCTCATGACCTCCAACGCCGGGGCCGAGGCCCTGGCCAAGGGCGGCCTGGGCTTCTCGCGCCAGGATGAGCACACGGCAGCCAGCGACCGCAAGAGCGGCTCCTTGAAAGCCATCGAGCGGCTGTTCAGTCCGGAGTTCCGCAACCGCCTGGACGCCATCGTGCCCTTTGACGCGCTCTCGCGCGAGACCATGCTCAAGGTGGTGGACAAGAACATCAATGAGCTCGCCGAGCAGTTGAAGAGCCGCCGCGTGAGCGTTCGCCTGACGGACGCCGCGCGCACGCACCTGGCCGTGCTGGGCCACGACCCGGCCTATGGCGCCCGGCCCATGGCCCGCGTGGTCCAGGTGGAGATCAAGGACGCCATCGCGCCGGAGCTTTTGTTCGGCAGCCTGCAAAAGGGCGGCGAGGTGCTGGTGGACGTGGCCCCAGGGGTGGACCCGGAGGTCAAGAACGTCAGCTCCAAGAGCTCCAGCGGCGCCTGTTCCGGGGACTTCGCCTTCAGCTACACCCCGGCGCAGCATCAGACGGACAAGCCGGGCAAGTAGCCGGGCGCGCGGCGCATGACCATCTACCGCCTCTTTGACGAGCCCGTGTTCCCGGACCCGGCAGAGGCGGACCCGGACGGCCTGCTGGCCATCGGCGGCGACCTCTCGCCCGAGCGCCTGGTCGCGGCCTATGCGGGCGGCATCTTCCCCTGGTATTCCGAGAACTCGCCCATCCTCTGGTGGTCGCCGGACCCGCGCCTGGTGCTGGAGCCGTCAAGCCTGCACGTGCCCACGAGCCTCAAGCGCGTGCTCCATTCCGGACGCCTCCGGTTCAGCCTGGACACGGCCTTTTCCCAGGTCATCCGCGCCTGCGCAAGCACCCCGCGCCCGGGACAAAACGGCACCTGGATCGTGCCGGAGATGATCCGGGCTTACGAGCGCCTGCACGCGCTGCGGCTGGCGCACTCGGCCGAGGTCTGGAACGGGGAGCGCCTGGTTGGCGGGGTGTACGGCGTGGCGCTGGGCAGCGTGTTCTTCGGCGAGTCCATGTTCTTCGCCGAAAAGGATGCGTCCAAGGCGGCCTTCGTGCTCCTGGCGCGCTGGCTGGGCGCCCGGGGCTGCACGCTCATCGACTGCCAGCAGACCACGGCGCACCTGCTGCGCTTTGGCGCGCGCGAAATCTCGCGCCCGGAATTCCTGCGGCGCGTGGGCAAGGGCCTTGAAAGCCCCGTGCTCTCGGGGAAGTGGTCACTCAGCGGCGCAAGCGGCTAATCCTTGCAGAAACGCACGACCTCGGCCGCGATGGCCGTGAGCGGCATGATCTTCTTCACGCCCCCGGCCTTGATGGCCTCCGCCGGCATGCCAAAGACCACGCAACTGGCTTCGTCCTGGGCGATGGTGTAGGCCCCGGCGTCGTGCATCTCGCGCAGGCCCTTGGCCCCGTCGTCGCCCATGCCGGTCATGATGACGCCTACGGCGTTCTTGCCCGCGTAGCGTGCGCCGGAGCGGAACAGCACGTCCACCGAGGGCCGGTGGCGCGACACCAGCGGCCCGTCCTTGACCTCCACATGGTAGCGCGCGCCGCTGCGCTTGAGCAGCATGTGCATGCTGCCAGGCGCGATGAGGGCCTGGCCGCGCAGCAGCGTGTCGTTGTCCCTGGCTTCCTTGACGGTGATGCGGCAGATGCTGTCCAGACGCTTGGCAAAGGCGGCGGTGAAGTTTTCAGGCATGTGCTGGACCACGGCGATGCCCGGACAGTCCAGGGGCAGGGCGGTGAGGAATTTCTGCAAGGCCTCGGTGCCGCCGGTGGAGGCCCCCACGAGCACGACCTTTTCCGTGGTGCGGAAATTGAGGTGCGCCGGACCGGCCTTGGCCAGCATGACGTCGGCGTCGAGTTTGGGGGCCACCTTCATGGGCATGGTGGCCGAGAGGGGCCTGAGCTTGGCCTGGGCGGCGGCGCGCACGGCATCGCAGATGCGCACCCGCGACTCCTCCAGGAACTTCTTGGTGCCGAGCTTGGGCTTGGTGATGATCTCGACCGCCCCGTACTCGAAGGCGCGGAAGGTGGTTTCGTCGCCCTCAACGGCCAAGGACGAGCAGATGACCACGGGGATGGGGTGCTGGCTCATGAGCTTGCGCAGGAAGGTCAGGCCATCCATGCGCGGCATCTCGATGTCCAGGGTGATGACGTCGGGCGCGAGCTCGCGCATCTTCTCCGCAGCGGCGATGGGGTCCACGGCGGAGCCGATGACCTTGATGTCCGCCTCGGACTCAAGGATCTCGATGAGCGTCTGGCGCACCAAGGCTGAATCGTCGATGACGAAAACGCGAATCTGCCGGCTCATGCGGGGCTCCTCAAGTCCTAAATGCGTCTGTATACCGTTGGAGCGACAACCTCGAGCGGAAGATCCATGCCCGCCAGGCTCTCGGAATGGCCAATGAACAGGTAGCCGCCAGGCGTGAGCTTGCGGCAGAAACGGCTGAAGAGCAGCTCCTGCGTCTGGCGATCAAAATAGATGACCACGTTGCGGCAGAAGATGATGTCCAGCTGACCTTCGAAGCTGAACTCCTCCATGAAGTTCAGCCGCCTGAAGCGCACATGGTGGCGCGCCTCCTGGGCGATGCGCACCACCTTCCGCGTGCGGTCCTTGCTGCGCAGGAGATAGCGCTTGCGGCACTCCACCGGGATCGGCCCGATTTTGGTCTCAGGGTAGACGGCGCGCACGGCCATGCGCAGCACCTGGGTGGAGATGTCCGTGGCCAGGATGCTGAAGTTGAAGCCGGGATTCAAGCGTCCGAACTCGCTCAAGACCATGGACAGGGTGTAGGGCTCCTCGCCGGAGGAACAGCCCGCGCTCCAGATGTTCACGTTGCGCGTCGATGCCCTGCGGGCATTGAGCTCCGGCAGGATGGCGCTGGAGAGCAGCTCGAAATGCTTGGGTTCACGGAAGAAGTCCGTGGTGTTGGTGGTCACCACGTCCACCAGGTTCGGCAGCTCCTGCTCCATGCCTGCGGCGCTGAAAAGATACTCGCAGTATTCATCGTGGGAGCCCATGCACAGTTCGCGCAGCCGCTTCTGAAGGCGCGCCTCAAGCAGGGTCTTCTTGGAGGAGGGCATCTTGATGCCCAGTTCGGTCTTGATGAACTCGCTGAAGCGTTCAAAGGTGCGGTCGCTCATGCGCAAAAGGTGCGTCGCTTCCTGTGGCGCGGTGCGTCTCATGTTGTCGGCCATGTTGTGCTGACCGCGCTGTCAGTTTGAGATTTCGGACACGACGGAGCGCACCAGGCGCGGCACGTCGAGGATCAGGGCCAGGGTGCCGTCGCCCTTGATGGTGGCGCCGGAGATCCCTTCCACGTCACGGTACACCCGGCCCAGGCTCTTGATGACGGTCTGGTGCTCGCCGACGACCCTGTCCACAACAATGCCGATGCGCTTGCCCTCCACCCCGGTGATGACGATCTGCTCGATGGCCGGAGGCTCGCCGTCCATTTCGAACCAGCGGCGCAGGTGGACGTAGGGCACGAGCTCGCCGCGCAGGTGGATGATCTGCTGCTTGCGCGCGGGGTCGATATCCTTGCTGTGCAGTTCCACGCATTCCTCCACCAGGGACAGCGGGATGACAAAGAAGGCCTCCGCCACCTCCACCTGCAGGCCCTCGATGATGGCCAGGGTGAGCGGCAGGCGGATGGTGATGGTGGTGCCCTGGCCGGGCGCGCTCTTGATCTCGATGACCCCGCGCAGGGAGTCGATGGCCCGGTGGACCACGTCCATGCCCACGCCGCGTCCGGAGATGTTCGTGACCTTGGCCGCGGTGGAGAAGCCCGGCAGGAAGATGAGCTTCAGGGTCTCCTGTTCCGTCAGTTCCGCCTCCGCCGCGATGAGGCCCTTTTCCACTGCCTTTTTGCGGATGACCTCGGCGTCCATGCCCTTGCCGTCGTCGGTGATGCGGATGAGCACCTCGCTGCCGGAATGCTCGGCCTCAAGCAGAATCTTCCCCTCTGGCCGCTTGCCGGCGCGCTTGCGCTCCTCGGGCATGTCGATGCCGTGGTCGATGCTGTTGCGGATGAGGTGCACCAGCGGGTCGCCCAGGCGCTCGAGCACGGTCTTGTCCAGCTCCGTCTCCTCGCCGCGCGTGACCAGCTCGATCTCCTTGCCCAGCTCGGAGGACAGGTCGCGCACCAGGCGGCGGAACTTGCTGAAGGCGGTGCCGATGGGCAACATGCGGATGCCGAGCGTGCTGTCGCGCAGGTCGCTGCTCAGGCGCTCCAGTTGTTCCGAGAGCACCGTGAGGATGGGGTCGGAGCGCTCGGTGACGACTTGGGAAATCTGGGCCTGCACGATGACCAGCTCGCCCACGAGGTCCACCAGCAGGTCCAACTTGTCGGCGGCGACGCGCAGACTGGTCCCGGCGTCCTTCTGCTGCCTGGCGGCCGAGGCCTCCCGCGTCTGCTGCTGGCGGGCGATGGCCTGCTCGATTTGCTCCTCGGACACCAGGCCGGACTCGGTGAGGATCTTCCCAAGGGGCTTCTGCTGGCCCAAAGCCCGCTCCAGGTCATCAGGCCTGATGGCCCCGTCCTGGACCAGAAGCTCGCCAAGCTTGGGGGCGGGGGGCGGCAAGGGCTCGTCCAGGGTGGTGGGGCGTTCCTCTTCTGAAGCGCTCTCGCGGCCTGCGTCGATCTGATTCTCAAGAATGTTCCGGAGAAGCGGTGCGGGAACGGCTGTGGGCGCGCCAGGAGCAACCGCCCGGATGTCCACATCCAGGTCCACGTCGGTGAACAGGAACAGGTCGCGGATGGACTCCTCGCCAACGCCGGTGGTCAGGTCCACTTCCCAGTTCAGGTACAAGGTCTGCGGGTCAAGACCGCCGAGCTCAGGCAGGCCCCGATGGTCAAGGCGCACGGTGCACGGCCCGAGGTTGCGCAACTCGTCGAAGAGCTGCTCAAGATGCAGCTCCTTGCCCACAAAGCGCTCACGCGGGCTGATGCGGATGCGGTAGCAGACGCTCCCCCCTGCGGGACATTCCTCTGGCGCGGGCGCGGGCGCGGGCGTGGGCTCAGGCGTTGACTGCTCCGCAGCGGGAGGAGCACCCTGTTCGGGTTCAAAGGGTGCGGCGGCAGGCTGTTGCTCAGGAACAGGTTCCGCCTCGGGCGGCGCGAGCAATCCGCGTATCTGGTTCAGGATTTCCTCGCCCTTTTCCGGCGTGCCGTTGCCGGCTTCGTCCGGCCCATTGAGCAACCCGAGGATATGATCGCGCGCGGCAAAGGAGATGGAAATGAGTTCCTTGGAGACCGCAAGCTGCTCGTTGCGCACCTTGTCGAACACGTTTTCCAGGTCGTGGGTGAAATGAGCGATATCGTCGAAGCCGAACATGGCTCCAGAGCCCTTGATGGTGTGCAGGGCGCGGAACACCCTGTTCACCATGTCCAGATCGTGCGGACTTGTTTCCAACTCCAGGAGTGTGGATTCCAATTCACCCAAGAGGTCGTAGGCCTCTTCGCGGAAGATTTCCCGGCTTTGATCGTCGGACATGCGTAGCGTCCTCTTAAACTATGTTCGTGGCCAGCAGGGCACACCTACAGGCAGCTCCAGGCACCCTTTGCCTCGTTGAATCGGCAGTAGCCACCCATAGCATTACGTAGCCAGTTGCAAAGAAAAAGGCAATGGCTTCAGCGCAATCCAGTGTGCTCGCTGTGCGCACAGGCAGGACAAAGAGCGAACAGAGAGGAGCGGACTGGAAAAAGGTTAGTCCAGGACATCGAACTTTGCGAATTTCATGACAAAAGAAGCGCGGCCCTGGGTGCCGGAGCGCAGCGAGGTGGAAAAGCCGAACAGCTGCCGCAGGGCCGCAAAGGCCTGGACCGTCTTCTGTCCTCCACGGTCGATGATGTTCTCGATCTTGGCGCCCTTGGCTCCGAGCTGGCCCACCACCTCGCCCACAAAGGCGTCGGGCGCGATGACCTCCAGCCACATGATGGGTTCGAGCAGCATGGGCTGGGCCTCGGCAAGAACGCTGCGCAGGGTCATGGCCGCAGCCATGCGGTATCCGGCAGGGCTCGACTCGCCCTCCTTGCGCGGCATGTCCAGCACGCGAATCTTCACGTCCTGCACGGGATAGCCGCCGATGACGCCGCATTGCAGGCCGTCGCGGAGCCCCTCGTTCACGGCCTCAACCCAGGCCTGCGGCGTATGGTCCGGGTCGACTTCAAAGAGCACCACCCTGCCCTGGCCGCGCCCCAGAGGCTCGATGGCCAGCCGGACCGAGCCGTAGTGCATGACCTCGCCCAACTCGCGGTGGAACTCTTCCTGGGCCTCGGCGCTTTTGGTGACGGTCTCCTGGAAGACCACCTGGGGCTTGCCGGTGCGCGGCTTCAGGTTGTGCTCCCGGGCCATGCGCT
>CAZXZF010000156.1:0-6525 GCA_964645095.1 uncultured Desulfocurvus sp.
GAAAAATGCGTATCCTGGCCACGTTGCCGCAGGAGAGGTCGTAGGTCGCCTGGGCGAATGCAGCCGAAGGAACCAGGAGCAGAAGAAATAGGAGAAGGATTTTCATTTCGCGTCACCCACGGATGAAGTATCGGATGGTCGAGTTGTCGCCGCCGACGCAGATAAGGAAGACTTCCCAGGGAACAGGGTGCTCTCGGAATTTTGAGAATTCAAAGTACATGACTTTCCCTGGCCGCATGTGACCGGTTGATTGCTCCTTCTCCTGGTCAACCCGCATCCTAACTCCAGCAAGAAATGGCCCCAGATTCCTAATTTCGACAGTGATCTTCTGCCCCGCTTCAAACCGCTCAGTTTCTTGGGCTTCATAGCCTTGTAAAAACCCGTAAGCGACGACCCCTTTCTGCCTCTCCGGCGGGGGCACCCGTCTGACCGCACACGCGCAGTTCGGATGAACCGGGACGGGATTCCTCTCGAACCGCATTCCCCGCAGCGAACGGCACGTGGCGCAGGCGTTTTCGTCGGGAACGATTTCCCAATACGTGTTTTCGCCATCCCCGGCAACGGCCTCCATGTGCTTCGGCAGGCCGGAAATGAGCTGGTCAGCCCCGATGTGTTGAATCCAATCATCACCCATGGCGTCACTCGCCTTGTTATGCGTTTACGGATGCCCGGTGTTCGCCGGGAATTGGGGGAGCATAGCATGGGTTTTTGGACGCCGGATGAGAATGGCTGAGAATGGCCGAAATCGGCCAAAATTGGCCGGGAAAAGGCAGGTGGAAAATATTTGACAGGATTTTGGAAACCGCACGGTGGAGGCTAGGGACGCTCGTTTTGGCCCTGGCCTCTGGGCCGAGGACCGCCGACGCCTACGCGCAGCGCCCGATGCTGGCCAGAACCTCCTGGAACGCCTGGAGCTTGTCCGCCACGGCCTGGTCCCCCTGGGCCGCGCGCAGCAGCGCGAGCTTGCTCAAGGCCTGGGGCGTGGGCCGGAATCTGTCCGAACCCCGGCGGCGTGTACACAGGCGGCGGCGCAAGGCCCGGCGCTGCTAGGCCTCCCGCGCCTCCAACACCTTGAGCTCGTTGGTCAAGGGATCGATGCGGCCGAACAGGATGGTCACCGCCATGCCGGGGTGCGCTTTCTCGCCCAGCATGTTGCGCGGCAGGCGCACGGTGAGCTGCAGCTCCGGCAGGGCCAGGGTGGGGTAGGGGCCGACGTCGTCCACCACCACCGCCGGGAAGCTCTCGCGCTTGTGCTGGGCCAGGTACACCAGCTTCCAGTAGCGCGGCCGGAAGCGCTGGATCTGCCCCACCTCCTGGATGCGCGCCGAGAGCATCGGGAGCATGGCCTCAAGCTCCGGGAGGCTCAGGCGCGGCTGGCCCGTGGCGAGGTATTCCTGCACCTGGGCCACGTTCAGGAAGTCGACGTAGCGGCGGATGGGCGAGGTGCATGTGGCGTAGGCCTCGCAGGCCAGGGCGGCGTGGCGGCGCGGCGTGCATTCCAGGGCTGGCGCGGCCAAAAGCTTGACCACCCGGGAGATGTCCACGGGGTCGCGGAACACGCCGGTGGCGCTGGGCGGCAGGGCGATGTTCTGGGTGCGGTGCAGCAGCGGCACCCCGGCCTCGCTGGCCCAGCGGGCCAGGCCGCAGTTGGCCAAAATCATGAACTCGCTGACGAGCAGCTCCGCGTCCAGGCTCGCCTCGCGGGTTTCGATGCGCACGCGCAGGTCCTGCGGCCCGCCTTCAAGCGATACCTCGGGCTCGGGGCGGTCGATGACCACGGCCCCGCGCTCCAGGCGGCGCTCAAAGAGCAGGCGCGACAGGCCCAGGGCCAGGCCCAGGTGCGCGTCGCCGGCAGGATCTTGGGGACCGGCGTCCAGGGCGGCCTGGGCGTCGGTGTAGGTGATGTTGCGCGTGACCGTGACCCAGGCCAGGCGGGGCGTGGTCTCAAGCACCTCGCCCTGGGCATCGAGCAGGAATTCGGCCACCAGGGCGGGCTTGGGGCGGCCCTCGGCCAGGCTGAACTGGCCGGTGCCCAGGCTCTCGGGCATCATGTGGCCGGAGCCCTCGGGCAGGTACAGGCTGGTGACGCGGCCCATGACCTCGCGGTCGAGCCTGCCGCCGAAGTCCCAGGCCAGGGTGGGCCGGGCCAGGGCAATGGCGCAGCGAAAGCCGGTGCCGCCGTCCTTCAGCTCGGCCGGGCTGACGAAGAAGGCGTCGTCGATGTCCCTGGTCGTGGCCGCGTCGATGCTCACAAAGGGCGTGGGGTCGAGCCCGGCGCTTTGGGCCAACTCGTCGAAACGCGTGAGCTGGGCGTAGATTTCGTCGGAGAACTCGGCGGACCAGTCATCGCCCCAGGCGTACCCGGCCTCGTCGAGCAGGTAGTTGTGGTGCGGGGGCAGAACGCCCCAGGCCAGGGCCAGCTGCAGGGCCAGGTGCGGCACGTCGGGCAGGGATTTCTTCAGGCTTTCCCAGAATTTGGACAGGGCGTCGAACTCGCTGCCGCTGCCCGTCGTCCGTCCGGCCACCTGGGACAAAAGCACCTGGCGCAGGCGTGCGCGCACCTCGTCGTCGGCAATGCGGGCCTCGGGCAGGTCCTTTGTTCCGGGCGGCATGGGCGGCTGGCCGGACTTGATGCGGCCCCACAGGGCTGCGAACAGGGCGTGCCCGGCGTTGACCACGCCCTCGCGCTCCTTGGTCTCGCGCTCCTTGGACATTCTGGCTTCGACCTTGTCCGCCGGGTGGATCTCGAAGTCCGGCGGCTGGAACTTGAAGTGCGTCTTGGCATTGAGCAGCGCCCGGCCAAGGGCCGCCAGCTCGTTGACGCCCGGCTCCTGCCAGAGGAGCGTGGCGAACCACTCGATGGGCGCGTGCTCCACCTCGCCCTGGGCCATGTCCCAGAGCTCCAGCGGGTTCACCTCGGCCATGATCTCGCGCCGCCGGGTCTCCAGGGCCTCCAGGCGGTGGCCGATCTCCTCGCGGGTGGCGCCGGGCGGATAGTCCGGGCCGGACCAGGGCAGCAGGCGCGAGTCCGGCAGCTTGACCTCGCGGCGGTTGCGGGTGAGCAGGCGCAGGCGGCCGGCGGACTCCTCCAGGACCCAGGCGATGTGCGCCTCGTTGTCCTGGAGGAATTCCACAACCGAGCCCGGCTTGAGGAAGCCGGAGAGCTTGGGCGTTTTGGACATGTGTGCCTGTGGCCTAATGCTTGAACGAGCGCTGGCCGGTGAAGACCATGGCCGCCTGCGGACTGGCCTCGTTCACCGCGCGGATGACCTCGAAGTCGCGCATGGAGCCGCCGGGCTGGGCAATGGCCGTGACGCCCTGGGCCAGGCACAGATCCACGCCGTCGCGGAAGGGGAAGAAGCCGTCGCTGACCAGGGCCGAGCCGGGCAGGCCGCCCTTGGCCTCGTCCGAGCGCCTGCGGATGTCGGACAAAACCTCGGCCTTGGCCGTGCCATCCTTGTCGTTGGCGCGGGCGGCCAGCATGAGCTCGTAGATGGAGCAGCCCTGCTCCTTGAAGGACAGCAGGTCGGCGTACTTGGTGCGGGCCTTGGTGATGGTCAGATCCACGCAGCCCACGCGGTCCTGTTCGCCGGTGCCGATGGCCGTGGTGGCCCCGTCGCGCACGAAGATGACCGAATTGGAGCTGACCCCGGCCTCGATGGACCAGGCGAAGATGAGGTCCTGCATCTCCTTGGGCGTGGGCTTGCGCGCGCTGTAGGTCACGCCGTCCTTTTCCGCCGTGGCGGGCAGGAAGTCCGCGGCCTGGCGGATGCGGCTGACAAAGGAGCTTTGCAGCACCAGCCCGCCGTCGAACAGGCTCTTGATGTCCAGGAAGGGCGAGCGGGCCAGCTCGTCAAGCCTGGCGATGCCGGGGATTTTCAGGATGCGCAGGTTCTTTCTCGCCTTGAGGATGTCCACCACGCCGGGCTCGAACTCCGGCGCGGCCACGACCTCGAAATAGAAGGAGTTGATGAGCTCGGCGGCCTCTTTGGAGAGCGGGCGGTTGACCACCACGGCCCCGCCAAAGGCGGCGATGCGGTCGGACCAGAAGGCGCGGCTGACGGCCTCGGCCACGCCCAGGTCGGTCCAGGCCGCGCCGCAGGGGTTGTTGTGCTTGAGGATCACGGCGGCTGGCCGGGCGCTCAAATACTGGAGAATGTTCAGCGCGTTGTCCACGTCGGTCAGGTTGGTCTTGCCGGGGTGCTTGCCGGCCTGGAGCATGTGCTCCTCGGTCAAGGCCGAGACCAGGCCCTGGCCTGGCCCGCGGAAGGCCACGCCGTCCAGGATCAGCTCGCCGCCGACCTGCTCGTACAGGGCTGCGGGCTGGTCCGGGTTCTCGCCGTAGCGCAGGCCGCGCACTTCGCCGCCGATATTCCAGGTGCGCTTCTTGTAGACCAGCTCCTGGCTGCCGATCTGCAGGCGCAGGTCGTCGGGGAAGTGGTCGCGCAGCAGCGTGGTGTACATCTTCTTCAGTTCGCTCATGGCCGCATCCTTGTTGTATAAAGCCCTGCGCGCGCTCACGCGTCCGGCGTTGCTTCAGGTTAGCACAGCCGCCCCCGGCGGGCAATGAGCCATTGGCTGCCGCCCGGAATTCTGATAGCTACCCTGCATACGCCGCCTGGCGGCTAACGGAGGTTCACATCCATGCCCGAGTCCTATCTGGAAAACGCCCTGGTCAAGATCGCCCGGCAGATCGTCGCCTTTGACGAAGCCTCGCTCATGGATCTGTGGGAGAAATACGCGGAGGTGGTGCGCCGGTTCGAGCCGACCAGGCGCTGGGAAGAGGCCGCGCTGATCTTCGGCGTCATCCAGTCGGTGCGCATGAAGAACCAGCTCTTCAACTACAGCCTGTCGGCCTCGCGCGCCGGGGTGCCCGGACCGGCCTTCAGCCCGGACATGCTGAACCTGACCGTGCCGGAACCCCGGCCCAAGCCTGCCGCAGCAGGACCCGCGCCGGAGCCGAGTCCGGCCGCTGCAAAGCCTCCTGCGCGCGGCTCAGCGCGCCAGGGCAAGCCGAAGGCCGGAAAGCTCATCCCGCTGCGCCCCGACCTGGTGGATTAGGCCCTTGATGGCGTAGGCGAAGTAGCGCACCTTATCCACGAATTCCACGGCCTCGGCGCCCCGGCACAGGCCGTGATGGGTGTTCTTGGCCACGTCCAGGCTGGCCAGGGTGGGCAGCACCCGGCGCACGGCCGTCCATGCCGGCAGGCCGGCCCGTCCGTCCTGAACCCGCCCGTCCCGAGCGAGCCCGCCCTGGGCCAGGCCGATGGCGTCCTCCACATGTCCCTGGCCGATGTTGAAGGCCGCCAGGCCAAAGAGCATGGCCTCGTCCCGGCCATAGCCCAGCTCGATGAAATGTTCGCGCAGCATGTCCAGGTAGCGCGCCCCGGCGGTGATGACCTCGGCGTCGTCGTTGGGATTCTGCACCCCCAGGCGCTCCATTGTGTCTCCGGTCATCTGCATGAGACCGCGCACGCCTGTGGCGCTCACCGCGCCGGGATTGAAGTGCGACTCCTGGTGGATCACCGCTGTCAGGAGGATGGGGTCCAGGCGCCACTTGCGCGACGCCTTGGTGATGGTGCCCGCGTGCGGCGGCACATAGAGCGCCAGGGTGCGGCGCAGCATCTCCATCTCAAAGGGGTCCGGGTCGTCGGGCAGGAAGCCCATGGTGCGCTCGCGCAGGGCGGGCAGGGTGCCGTCCGCGGCCAGCTGTTTCCAGAAGCTGCGCATGGCCTTGTCCAGCCTGGGCACGTCGGTGCGCCAGACGAAGCGGTACCCGGCCTCGCGGCCCGTGGGCGCCACGTCGCGCACCTCCGGCAGGAAGGGCAAAAGCAGGTGCAGGGCGTCCAGCGGCAGGGCCGGAGCGAGCACCGGGTCCTGGGAGAAGGATGCGGCCACGCGCAAGAGCTCGTCCATGGCGGGCCCATTGGTTCCGGTGGGCAGAAAGCCCTCGTTCCAGTCCACGGTGTAGATGGGCTGGCGGTCGTATTCCGGGCCGTAGGCCAGGCGGGGTTTTTGGCCCGCGTCAGCATCCTCTTTCCGGTCGGCCTCGCTTGGGGCCACGCCCAGGGCCAGGCCGATCTGGGCCTTGCCTTGCTCCACCATCTCTAATACTTCCTCGGGGGTGCGGGTGAGCACGAGGCGCACCTCGACCCCGTAGACTTGGCGGAAACGTTCCAGCAGCTCCTGCTCGGGGCTGAAGCCGGAGGTTCCGGACATGCGCGCCTGGAGCGGGGCCGCAACCACCAGGACCCTGGGCAGGGGCACGGTCCGTATATAGTTGATGACGAGCCCGAACAGGGCCAGGGACAAGAGGCCCATGATGATGCGCTCGCGCCTGAATTGGCGCGCCCATCCGAGGGCTTTGTCCTGGGCAATTGTTGACATGTGTTGATTCCTCTTTTACGAAAATCATCCGCTTGCCGCAAAACAATCGTCTGCGTGGACCGGGCAAGTAGCCATAAGGAGCCTTCATGTCAAATATCGTGGTCTTCGGGTCCCAGTGGGGCGACGAGGGCAAGGGCA
>CAZXZF010000157.1:0-6459 GCA_964645095.1 uncultured Desulfocurvus sp.
ACCACCTGGGGCTTGCCGGTGCGCGGCTTCAGGTTGTGCTCCCGGGCCATGCGCTCAAGCAGCACCTCCAGGTGCAGCTCGCCCATGCCGGAGAGGATGACCTGGTTGGTTTCAGGGTCGCGCAGCACGGTCAGGGTGGGGTCCTCCAGCAGGTAGCGCTGGAGCACCTCGTCGAGCTTGTCCGATTCCTCGGCGTTGCGCGGTTCGATGGCCAGCGAAATAACCGGCTTATAGGAAGCTATCTGCTCCAGCAGGATGGGGTCGTCCTTGCGGGCCAGGGTATCGCCCGTGCGGCCATGGCGCATGCCTGCCACGGCGACGATTTCGCCAGCGCGCGCCAGCTCGATCTTCTCACGGCGGTCGGCGTGCAGGCGGAACAGCCGGGCCACGCGCTCCTCGCTGCCGTGGGTCACGTTCAGCACGGTCTCGCCCTCGATCAGATGCCCGGAATAGACGCGCAAAAAGGACTGCTTGCGGCCGGACTCCATGACCACCTTGAACACCAGGGCCGAGAGCGGGGCCTCCGGGTCCACGGCAAAGGCCTTGGGCAGGTGGGTGGCCGGGTCCACGCCCTGCTGGGCAGGCAGGTCCAGCGGGCTCGGAAGGTAGTCGGTTACTGCGTCCATGAGCGGCTGCACGCCGATGTTCTTCAAGGCCGAACCGGCCAGCACCGGCACGACGGCCAGGGCGATGGTGGCCTTGCGGATGGCCGCGCGCAGGGTCTCCGGCGCGATGTCAGCCCCGGAAAGATAGGCCTCCATGATGGCGTCGTCATGCTCGGAAAGCGTCTCCAGCAGGCGCTCGCGCCAGGGGGCCACGCGCCCGGCCTCGGCAGTGGTCAAGGGCGCGCGCGCATAGTCAACGCCCTTGCTGTCCGCGTCGAACACCAGCCGCTCCAGGCTCACCAGATCAAACACGGCGCGGAAGTCCGCGCCTTCGCCATCCGGCACCTGCAGGGGCAGGACATTGGCCCCGAGCTTCTCGCGCATGGAGACGAGCACGGCGGCAAAATCAGCGCCCACCCGGTCGATCTTGTTCACAAAAGCCAGCTTGGGCACGTGATAGGTTTCGCTCTGGCGCCATACGGTCTCGGACTGCGGCTCCACGCCGCTCACGGCGCAGAACACGCCCACGGCCCCGTCCAGCACGCGCAGGGAGCGCTCCACCTCCACCGTGAAATCCACATGGCCTGGCGTATCGATGAGGTTTACGGTGCAGCCCTTCCACAGGCAGGAGGTCACGGCCGAGGTGATGGTGATGCCGCGTTCCTGCTCCTCAGGCATGAAATCCATGGTGGCTGTGCCCTCGTGGACCTCGCCCATGCGGTGGATGCGCCCGGCATAAAAGAGAATGCGCTCGGACAGGGTGGTCTTGCCCGCGTCGATGTGCGCGATGATGCCCAGATTGCGGATGGCGTGCAGGTACTTGGCGGACAGTGGTTTTCTGCTCACAGCGGCGCCCGCCTTACAAAAGCGTTTCAGGTGCGGAGGTATAGGCCTGCGTGGTGACGTGGAACAGCTCCGGGGACAGTTCGGGCCAGGTCCACAGGCCGGTGCGCGACTGGCCGACCACGAGGCGTGCCCCCCCCTGCCCTGCCGCAAGCCGGGCGTCATCTGCGAGCCGGGCGTCATCTGCGAGCCGGGCGTCCGGTACAAGCAGCAGGTCGCGCCGGGTTGCAGCAAAAGCGCTGAACGCGAAGGCCTCGGGGGTCTTCTTGGCGCGGCGTCCGGGCTGTGCGCCGCCAGCCTCAAAGGTGTGCGCGCCGAAGAGAAACTCCAGGCCCTCGGCATCGAACTGCGCAGGGGCGTCGCGCCAGAGGCCAAGGGCGGTCGGCAGGCGGAGAGGCGCCAGGCGCAGGGGCGAAGCGTCCAATTGGGCGCGCAGCGTCGGACGGCTCAGAACGCGGCGCAGGTCCGGGGTGTCCGGATAGAGCACCAGGCCCGGCAGTCCGCTTTGGGCGCATTCGGACAACAGGCGCACGGCCAGGGCCGGACCCAAGGCAGCCACGCGCTCCTGCCCGGCCAGCTCGCAGGCGGTGAGCAGCGCATCCGTCAGCTCTGACCGCGCGCCCAGGCGCAGCACAAGGACATCCGGCGCACCGGAGCACAGGGCCGGCATGAGCGCAGCCAGGAGCAGAGCCGGGGCGTCCAGGCTGGCGTCGGTCAGCAGCAGCACAAAAGGCCTGGGCGTGGCGCTGGTGCGGAGCGCCAGCCCGGAAACGAACTGTTGCGTGCACTGCGCGCGCAAGCTGGGCACGGGCGGGGTGAGCGTGAAATGATCGGCGATGAGGCCTTTCAACAGAGCTCGGCGCTTATCGCCGATGGCGTCATGGGCCCGGGCAAAGCGGGCGTCAGCTATGATCCGGGGCGCAAGCCAGGAAGGGCAGGTCCAGGTCGAGCCGGATGGTCGGGCAGCAATCTCCATGCGTTGAGGCCTCGCAAGAATTCATGAGACTAGAGCCACTTGAGCATGCGTTTCCACGTCCACTGGAGCTTCTCGCGCTCCTCTTCGGAGAGGTCTTTCTGATACTCGAAGTAGGAGTACTCGGCGCGCTTGCGCACGTAGTCCTTGAACTCGACCACATCGGCGAAGTTCTCAAGGATGTAGATGTAGCGGTGCCAGGCGGCCCCGTATTTTCCGGTGCGCCAGTAGAAGTCGGCGACGAAGATCTCGTGCTCGGCCAGGATCTTGCGGCACTTGTAGATATGCTCTTTGGAGACCTTGGAGTACTCTGATCCAGGGAAGGACTCCTCCAGGCGGTAGAAAATCTCGAGGGCTTCCTTCACGTTGTCCTGGCGCAGGTCGATGGTGCGGAACTGGTTGTAATTGCTGAGCGCCATCTGGAAAAGCACGTAGGGGATGTTCGGGTTGCTGGGGTGCAGCGTCTCGAATTCCTTGTACGCCTCGGCAGCCTCAGGGAACTTGGTGTCAAAGAAATACGCGTCGCCCAGGGCGACCTCGGCCTTGGGCGTCAGCGGACTGAAGGGATAACGGTCCTTGAGTTTGAGGAAGCTCTCCGCAGCCTGGCTGTAGTGCTTCTCCTTCATGTAATCCATGCCGGTTTCAAAGAGTTCCTGGGCGGTATCATCCGCCGGGGGCAGGAAATAGTAGTCAATGAGGCCGCAAGAGGAAACCAGCGGCAACAGAAGCAGCAACAGAAGTGCGAAGGTGCGTCTAGACATGCAGGTGTTCCAGGTAGGCGTGCGCCGCAGTGGCGGCGGTGGCCCCGTCGCCCACGGCAGTGGCCACCTGGCGGCAGTTCTTGCTGCGCACGTCGCCGGCGGCGAAGAAGCCCGGCAGGTTGGTGAGCATCTCGCAGTCGGTGATGACAAAGCCGTTCTTGTCGCGCTTGAGCGCCTCCGGCACAAAGGAGGCTGTGGGCTCGAAGCCGACGAAGACGAACACGCCGTCCACAGGCAGGTCGCTTTTCTCGCCGGACTTGACGTTGGCGAGCTTCACGCCGGTGACGCCCTTGAAGGGGTCGCCCACAATCTCTTCGACAATGGTGCTGCGCAAGACGTCAATCTTGGGATGCGTGAAGCACTTGTCCTGGTAGCATTTATTCCCGCGAAAGTCGTCGCGGCGGTGGATGAGGGTGAGCTTGTCCACCAGGCGCGAGAGGTACAGGGACTCCTCCAGGGCCGAGTTGCCGCCGCCGATGACGGCCACGGCCTTGCCCTTGAAGAAGTTGCCGTCGCACAGGGCGCAGTAGGAGACGCCCTTGCCGGTGTACAGCTCCTCGCCCGGGATGCCCACGCGCCTGTAGCGCGCGCCGCTGCACAGGATCACGGTCTTGACCTCGATGGGTTCGGCGCCCACCAGGATGCGGTAGCCGCCATCCACCGGGGTCATCTCGCGCACCTCGTCGTTCATGCGGTCGAGGTCATAGGCAGCGAGGTGCTCCACGAACTTGTCCGCAAGCTCATAGCCCTTGATGGCCTTGGGGAAGCCGGGATAGTTCTCGATGTCCTCGGTCATGAGCACCTGTCCGCCGGGGGAGAGCTTCTCCACCAGGACTGTGCGCACCCCGGAGCGGACAAGGTAGAGGGCGGCGGTAATCCCGGCCGGCCCCCCACCGATGACGGCGGCATCGTATGTCTTCATGGGTTTTACAGCGCCTTTTTGGCGATCATGTCCTTGATGCTGCTCTTGGACACGGCGCCCGTGGTCTGGTCGACAACCTCACCGTTCTTGAACAGAATGAGCGTGGGGATGGCGCGGATGCCAAACTTGCTCGGGCTGGCCGAGTTCTCGTCGACGTTCATTTTGCAGATCTTGATTTGGCCGGTGTATTCGGCGGCCAGCTCGTCGATGATCGGACCCATGGCGCGACACGGTCCGCACCAGGGAGCCCAGAAATCGACCAGAACGGGCAGATCACACTTCAGAACTTCGGAATCAAAATTGCCGTCGGTCACCTGTATGGCCATAACCTCTCCTTTGTGCACACTCTTTGAATATTTATGGCAAGGCGTCTCGTTCAGCTATTCCTGCCGGAAACACCCTGCCACAGCTTGGCAAATCTAGTTGTCCCGCCCGGTTCTGTCAAGCCGGATGCGTCAGGACAACACGCGGCATCGACTCGGTCCCGGCCTCGTCGGCAGCGGCGCGAACCCAGTCCTGGGGCACGGCCCGGCCGCGCGGCACGGACTCCAGGTCCAGCCCGTGGGCGTAGCCGACGCGCAGGGCCTGCCACCCGGCATGGGCGATCATGGCCGCGTTGTCCGTGCACAGCGCCAGGCCGGGCAGATGCAGCACAAGCCCCCGGCCCCGGGCCAGGCGGGTCATGGTCTGGCGCACGAAACTGTTGGCCGCGACGCCGCCCGCCACCACCAGGCCGCAGAGTCCCGGCTCGCGGTCCAGGGCCCGTTCGACCTTGATGCGCAAGGTTTCGGCCACGGCCCAGTTGAAGGAAGCCGAGACCAGGGCCAGCTCCTCCGGGTGCGCGGTCAGGGCCAGCGCCCCGCGCTCACGCAGCTCCTCGGCGCTGGGCATCACCGCCAGGGTCAGGTGCGGCCGCTTGCCCAGCTCCTCGGCCACGGCGGTCTTGAGCCCGCTGAAGCTGAAGTCCAGGTTGTCGTTATGGATGTACGCCCGCGGAAAAAGGTGCGTGTCCGGCCCAATGTCTGGCGAAAGCCCCCGGGCCAGCTCGTCCAGGTAGCGCCCGCCGGGGTACGGCAGGTTGAGCAGCTTGGCCACCTTGTCAAAGGCCTCGCCCGCTGCGTCGTCCAGGGTGCGGCCCAGCAGGAGGAACTGCGTGGGGCCGTCCATGCGGTACAGATGCGTGTGCCCGCCGGAAACCAGCAGGCCCAGGGCCGGATAACTCAAATCCGACTCCAGGCCGGGAGCAAGCAGGTGCGCGTGCAGGTGGTTGACGCCGATGAGCCGCGCGCCCGTGCCCAGGCACAGGCCCTTGGCGAAGCTCAAGCCCACCAGCAATGCGCCGAGGAGTCCCGGCCCGCGCGCCACGGCCACGGCGTCTATGTCTGCGATGTTGATGTCGGCCTTGGCCAGGAGCTGCGGCAAGAGCACCGGCAGCATGCGCAGGTGCTCGCGGGAGGCGATCTCCGGCACCACGCCGCCGAACACGGCGTGCATGTCCGTCTGCGAGGCCAAAACCTCGGACAAAAGCGCTCCGTCACGCACCAGGGCGACCCCGGTCTCATCGCAGGAGGTCTCAACACCCAGAACGAGCATGGTATCGGCTACTCCTTAAGGAGCCTGGTCGGCCTTGGTGTAGATCTCCAGCACCTGCTCCACGTCCTTCTTGGAGCCCACGAACAGGGGCACGCGCTGGTGCAGGTTGTCCGGAGTGATGTCCAGGATGCGGCGATGCCCGTCAATGGCCATGCCGCCGGCCTGCTCCACGATGAAGGCCATGGGCGCGGCCTCGCACAAGAGCCGCAGCTTGCCGCCGGGCTTGCTCGGGTCACGGTTGTCGGCCGGGTACATGAAGATGCCGCCGTAGATCATGTTGCGGTGGAAATCGCTCACCAGCGAGCCGATGTAGCGCAGGCTGTACGGCTTGCGGCGGGGGACCCCGGCGGCCTTGAAATGCGCCAAAACGTCCAGGGTGGGCTTATCCCAGTAGTGGTAGTAGCCCTCGTTCACCGAGTAGATCTTGCCCTGCTCCGGGATGCGGATGTCCGGGTGCGAGAGCAGGAATTCTCCCACGCTGGGGTCGAGGGTGAAGCCGTTGACCCCGTCGCCGGTGGTGTAGACCATCATGGTCGAGGAGCCGTAGATGATGTAGCCGGCCGCCACCTGGTCCGAGCCCCTTTGCAGGATGTCCGTGCTCATGAGCTGGGTGTCGCTGGGGCTCTTGCGGCGGTAGATGGAGAAGATGGTGCCGATGCTCACGTTGGCGTCGATGTTCGAGGAGCCGTCCAGCGGGTCGAAAACGACGAAATAGTCGCCCGTGGGCAGGCCGTCGGGGATCTCGATGATGTCGGCGTTCTC
>CAZXZF010000158.1:0-2148 GCA_964645095.1 uncultured Desulfocurvus sp.
GCCAACGCCGTGCTCATGCACAAGGGCGTGCCGCGCTGCTGCCACCGCACCCAGGGCAAGGATGTCGGGCTCATCGTGCATCTCTCGGCCAGCACCTCGCTCTCCCCGCTGCCCAACGCCAAGACCCTGGTCTGCACCGTGGAGGAGGCCATCCGCCTCGGCGCGGACGCGGTGAGCGTGCACGTCAACCTGGGCGACGAGAGCGAAGCCAAGATGCTTGAGGATTTCGGCCAGGTCACGGGCTCGGCCCAGAGCTGGGGCATCCCGGTGCTGGCCATGGTCTACGCGCGCGGCCCCAAGGTCAAAAACGAATTCGACCCGGACATCGTCGCCCACTGCGCCCGCGTTGGCGTGGAGCTCGGCGCGGACGTGGTCAAGGTGCCCTACACCGGCGACCCGGAGTCCTTCTCCCGGGTCATCGACGCCTGCTGCGTCCCCGTGGTCATCGCGGGCGGGCCAAAGCTCGACAGCACGCGCGACTTCCTGGTCATGGTCCACGACTCCATCCAGGCTGGCGGCGCGGGACTCTCCGTTGGCCGCAACATCTTCCAGCACCGGCGCCCGGACCTGCTGACCCAGGCCCTGGCCAAGGTCGTCCACGAGGACGCCAGCGTGGACGAGGCCATGGGAGTGCTGAAAGGCTACGAATAGCCGACGCCCGGACGCAGCAGAAGCGTCCCGGCTTCCACATCATGGAGGCCGGGACGCTTCTGTTGCATACGGATTTACTCTGCGCGGGAAGATCTCCCGGCTCCTCGCCGGAGCCTTCGCCACCGAGTCTGCGGCACCGAGTCTGCGGCACCGAGTCTGCGGCACCGCGCCCGCGCCTACGCGGTGATCTCCACCGCCAGCTTGGCGAAATCGCGCCTGCGCGCCCGGACCTGATAACTCCGGCAACAGGCCGCGCAATAGTCCTCCAGGGCCGCGTACTCGTCGGTGAACCCGCGCGCCGTGAACTCATCGAACAGGATCAGCGTGCCCGGGCTGATGTGCCGGTTCAGGGCCATGAGCACGTACAGCGTTGAGGAATAGAGATCCGCGTCCATGTGCAGCACCAGCCGGTTCTGCGGCTTGAAGCCAAGGCTGAAGCCGTCCACGGTCTGCTGGAACAGGCCCTTGACGAAGGTTGCGCGGGGATCATCCACCTGCGGCACCTGCCCGAGCGTGCTGTAGGCGCCCTTGGGCGAATCCGCCTGCCAATCTTCCGGCAGCCCCTCGAAAGAGTCGAAGCCGAAGAAGCGCGACCCGGCGTGCCTGCTCAAGCCCAGCCAGGCGCGGAAGCTCTCCCCGGTGGCCACGCCAAATTCCAGATAATCCACGGGGGCCTTGCACACCAGGCGATTGTACACGTACGTGTAGAAATTGGCGCGCTTCTCGTAGGAGAAATCCATGACCATGCAGGCCTCGTCGATGACCTGGGCCACCTGCTGGAACTGGCGTTCCCGGTAGAGCTGATTGAAATCCTGTGGCCTGCCATTGGCCAGCAGATTGAGCGCATTACGGACGACATCCTCGGCTCTTGGCCTCATTTCCTTGTGCATCGCGGGCTCCTTGCAGGGGTGTGCGGCAATGCGGAGAGCTTAGCAATTACCGTTCCAAGGGCTACGAGACATTGCCGGAGGCGACGGTTGCCAACCAGCGACCGGATGACTATGTTCACGGAGCCGACAACAGGAACGCCAACCAGCCCCCCAGGCCCGCACGGCCCGGCCAGGGCCGTCACGTCCGGAGAAGGAACAATGCGCTACACTTGCCTGAGATGCGGCTACATCTACGATCCCAAAAAGGGAGATCCGAAAAACGGCATACAGGAAGGGACCCCCGGCAGCGAGCTGCCCAAGGAATGGGTGTGCCCTGGCTGCAAGGCCAGCCAGGACGATTTCGCCAAGGTGGAGGAGGACTAGGGTGCCCAGTGAGGCGCTGCTGCCCCTGGCGGCCCTGGCCGGGGCGGTCACCTTCGGGCTGCTGTACTGGAAGCTGCGCGGGCGCTGCACGCCCTGAATCTTCATGTATGCGGCGGTCGCCGCAGGCCTTGCCGCCTACGCCCTGTTGCAGGGCCTCATGCACTGACCTGCCCCAAGCTCCAGCCCGCTTCAGGCCATCATGTCCAGCCCGCTTCAGGCCATCATGTCCAGCCCGCTTCAGGCC
>CAZXZF010000158.1:2248-6431 GCA_964645095.1 uncultured Desulfocurvus sp.
TCATGTCCAGCCCGCTTCAGGCCATCATGTCCAGCCCGCTTCAGGCCATCATGTCCAGGATGTTGCCGGTGCTGCGGTCCATGGCGCCAAGGGCCGCGACATTGGCCGAGTACGCGCGTTCCACCTGGATCAGATCAACCATCTCCCGGGCGACATCCACGCCACCGCCCTCGCCGGTGTAGGAGGTCGGGCGGATGAGCCCGCTTTCGTAGTCCGTTGGGCGGCTGGAGGGCACCAGCGGGAAGCCGGGACCGTCGGCAGCGGAGACGTTGGGGGTGAGCTCCACGATGTCGCCCACGCGCACGCCCTTGCCGCCCGCACCGTCCTCCAGATCCACGCGCGCGGGCCGGTAGTTATCGGTGTTGGCGTTGGCGATGTTATCCGCTGCGGCCAGGGCCGAGATGTCCAGGACCGAGAGGGCCTGCACGCTCAAGTTCATGTCCATGCTCATTCCGCCCCCCTTCGGGGTCTCACGGGTCCTTCGGATTTGGTCCTATGGGACAACCTTACGCCTTCTGCGCGGGACTTTCAATAGTCGCCTGGGCCGAATGTCCGTGGATGGACTCGAAAGCCTCCACCTCCACCCGGAACCAGGTGATGCGCGGGTGCTCGGACAGGCCCTTGGCCGCCGTGCGCACCACGTCCTCCACAAAGGCCGGGTTGGCAAAGGCCGTCTCGGTGACGAACTTCTCGTCCTCACGCTTGAGCAGGGTGTAGACCCGAGACGAGCCCGAGCCCTCGGCGATCTCGATCAGGTCCTCCAGCCAGAGGAAGCCCTTGAACTTCGCCAGGATGCGCACGCTGGCGCGCTGGCTGTGCGCGCCCTCGTCGCTGATGGCCTTGGAGCAGGGGCACACGGTCATCACCGGCACGTCCACGCCCAGGGTGAAGTCCAGCTTGCCGTCCTCCCAGGCCCCGACCACGGAGCAGGGGTAGCCCATGAGTCCCTTGGCCTTGCTGACCGGCGAGGACTGGCGCAGAAAATACAGGAAATCGAAGCGCGCGAAGGACCGCCGCGCCTCAAGCCGCAGGGCCATGTCCGAGAGCAGCTTCTCCATGGACGAGCGCGACAGCTCCTGGCCCCAGTTTTCCAGCGCCTCCACAAAGCGGCTCATGTGCGTGCCCTTGAAGGCCGCAGGCAGGTCCACGGACAAATCCAGGCGGGCCACGGTGTGCTGCCTGCCGGACTCGCGGTCGCGCACCACCACGGGCAGGCGCAGGTCCTTCACGCCAACGCGGTCGATGGGCATCTGCACGCTGGCCGGGTGCTTCTGCACGTCCTCCATCTGAGCTGGCATCTGAGCTGGCATCTGAGCTGGCATCTGAGCTGGCACCTGGCCCGGCGCCTGGGTCGGCATGTCCGCCATCAGCCTATCTCCTGGCCGGTGGTGGTGAGCACAAGATGCCCGTGCTTCACGCCCTTGGTGGAGATGAGCTTCTGGCCCAGGGCCTTGATCATCTCGGCCGGGCCCTTGAGCGCCAGAACCTCCAGGCAGTTGTGGTGGTCCAGGTGCACGTGCATGGTGCACAGGATGGCGTCGTGGCTGTCGTGCTGGATCTCGGTCAGCTTCTGGGCCAGGCCGCTCTGGTGGTGGTCGTAGACCAGGGTCAGGGTGCCGGCCACCTCGCCGTCGTCGTTCTCCCACTGGCGCTGCACCAGCATGCTGCGGATGAGGTCGCGGATGGCCTCGGAGCGGGTCTGGTAGCTCTTTTCCTTGCACAAGAGGTCAAACTTGTCCAAGAGGTCCGAGTCAAGCGACACGCCGAAACGGATAGTCTCTCCCATGGTCAGGCTCCTTGTTCTTCAGGTCTGTTCCGCCGCTATTCCTGCGCGCTGTCAGCGCGAAATCTGGCGGATGTGCACGTTCATGTCCTGCCCGCCCTGGGCCACGCGGCCGGAAAACGGGGTCGTCACCTTCCAGCCCAAGCCCTCCAGGCGTTCCCAGGCCGGGGCCGACACGCTGCGCTCCGGGTCGGCGATCCAGGCCACGCCGTCCGGGGCCAAAGCAAAGTCCAGGAGCGCGGCCACGGGCTCGAAGAAGCGCCGCTCGTAGAGGATGTCCGCGCCGAGGAGCAGATCCGCCGAGCCGCGCGCAATGGCCGGACTGCGCCAGTCCATCACCGTAAACAGGGGCGCTGCGGCCGGGCCGAGCAGTTCCCGGTTCAGCTCGATGCCCTGCCGGGCAAACACCAGGGCCTCGGGCTCGTAGTCAAAGCCCAAAACCCGGCCGCCCACGCTGGCCGCCACCAGGGCGCTCAAGCCCAGGCCGCAGCCCGCGTCCAGGCAAAACCGCCCGCGCACGCGCTGCGCATTCCGGGCCACGAAACGCGCCAGAAGCACGGCGGCGGGCCAGAGCTCCACCCAGTAGGGCAGGCGCTCGTCGTCGCCCAGATCCCCTTCCGCCATGGCCGCCCACAGGCTCTCCAGGTCCGCCGGGCGGTTGAGCCGCCAGACGCGGCCCTCGACATCCGCCTCGACAAGGCCGGGCCGGGCCACGCCGGAAGCCCCATGGTCAGAAGCGCCGTCGCCAGGGCCGGTGCCAGGGGCGGTGCCGGACAGGGAGGGGGGTGCGGGTGCATGCGTCATGGTCTTCACAGCCAAGCAATTGCACCATTACGGCACAAGAAGTCAAGATTTCGTGACACGAACAGCGGCCTTGCGTAGAGGATCATTGCCATCGACCTAGTACGAGGACCCGCCGCCGCCACCGCCGCTGCTGCCGCCGCCACCGGAAAAGCCGCCGCCGTCTCCTCCGCTCCCGCCGCTGCCACTGCCTCCGCCACCGTCCTTGCCGGAGCCGCTGCCCTTCCGGCCCCGCGAGACCGGGTCGCGGAAGACGCGGGAGAGCTGGCCCGCAAGATATCCGAAAAAAGTGACTGGCAGCGCGCCGGACGCAGCGCCCTGGCTGGCAGCCGCCGGGGCGGCATGGCGGGAGCGGTAGACGCGCCAGAAGATCTCGAGCGCCAGCAGGAGCAACATGGCCCCGAGCGGCAGCACGAACCAGAGGGGCGGGCCATCGTCGGCAGGCTGTGGAAACGCCGCAGCGGCCACGCCAGGGGCTGCATTCAAGGCTTGCTGGATGGCCGCCACAGAGGCAGCCAGGCCCGGACCGAAGCGTCCGGCCGTGAAGTGCGGCACCGTGATCTCCTGCTGGATGCGCTTGCAGAGGATGTCCGGCAGCCTGTCCTCGATGCCCCGGCCCACCTCGAAGCGCACCTGGCGCTCCGCCGCAGCCACCAGGATGAGCACCCCGTTGTTCGTGTCCTTCCGGCCCACGCCCCACTCACGCGCCACGCGGTTGGCGTAGCCCGAGAGGTCCTCGCCCTCAAGGCCGGGGATGGTCAGGACCACGATCTGGTTGCCGGACTGTTGCGCATAGCCGCGCAGTGATGTTGTCAGGGAGTCCTTGTCGCCAGCCGGGAGCAGGCCCGCCAGGTCCAGCACCCACTGGCCGCCGTGGGGCGGCACGTCGAGGGCTAGAGCGGGGGCCAGAGCCGGAGCCAGCACTGGCGCGCCAAGGGTTGCGGCGGCCAGCAAAAGGAGCAGGAGCGAGAGGAAGAGCCGTCGCCGCAGCGAGGGCCGACAGGAACGGCTAGTTGTCATCTCCAAAGCCCGAGGAGGAGCCGCCGCCGCCAAAGTCGCCGCCGCCGCCGGAAAAGCCGCCGTCGCCTCCGCCACCGCCGCCTCCGAAACCGCCGCCGCCGCCCCGGCCCCGGAAGATGCTGGAAAGGATGCCGAGCAACAGCCCGATGAAGAAGGAGGAGTTGTCGCCGCCGCCGTAGCGCGACGAATCACCACGGCCAGAGCGCGGCGCATTGCGCCGGAAAAAGGCCAGGGCCAAGAGCCCGGCCACGACGATGAGGCCCACGGTCAAGAGCGGGAAGCCGCCGCCGCTGGGAGCGGGCCTGGGCTGGGGCTGCACGCCGGGGGCCTCGCCAGCCCCCTGGCCGTCGCCCAAGGCCTGGCGGATGGCGGCCACGCTGGCAACAAGCCCCGGACCAAAGCGCCCGGCCTTGAAGTGCGGGACCGTGATCTCCTGCTGGATGCGCTTGGCCAACAGGTCCGGCAGCCTGTCCTCGATGCCCCGGCCCACCTCGAAGCGCACCTTGCGCTCGGCTGCGGTCACCAGGATGAGCACCCCGTTGTTCTTGTCCTTCTGCCCCACGCCCCACTCGCGCGCCA
>CAZXZF010000159.1:0-6407 GCA_964645095.1 uncultured Desulfocurvus sp.
CGCGAGGTGGACGACTGGATCTTCGACGACATCGCCAAGACCTTTGTCATGGACGACGAGAACCGCGAATTCTTCCGCCAGCACAACCCCTGGGCGCTTGAAGAGATCGGCAGGCGGCTCCTCGAAGCCCAGACGCGTGGCCTGTGGCAGGCCGACCCCGAGGTGCTGGAAGCCCTCAAGGAGTCCTACCTGGAGATGGAGGGCTGGCTGGAGGAGGACATGGGCGAGGTCACGGGTGACTTCCAGGGCGGCAGCGTGGACATCATGCGGCCCGAGGATGTGGAGCAGTGGCAGGAAATGATGCGGGCCATGAAAGCGAAGCCCGCCTGAGCATACGGAGTGCAGACCTTGAAAAATCACACCTTCGCCTATCCCTTCTCGGCCATCGTGGGCCAGGAACTCATGAAGCAGGCCCTGCTGCTCAATGTCGTGAACCCGAAACTCGGCGGGGTGCTCATCCGGGGCGAGAAGGGCACGGCCAAGTCCACGGCTGTGCGCGCCCTGGCCAGCCTGCTGCCGGAGATCGACGTGGCCGAGGGCTGCCCCTTTGCCTGCAAGCCCGGCCCCACAAACGGGAACGGTTCTGATTTCTGTGTCGACTGCGCCGTAAAAGCCGAGGCAGGAACGCTCGCCACGGCCCGCCGCCGCACCCGCGTGGTGGATCTGCCCGTGGGCGCCACCGAAGACCGCGTGCTCGGCACACTCGATCTGGAAGCGGCCATCAAGAAGGGCGAGAAGACCTTTGAGCCGGGCATCCTGGCCGAGGCCCACCGGGGCATCCTCTACGTGGACGAGGTGAACCTGCTCGACGACCACATCGTGGACGTGCTGCTGGACGCCGCTGCCATGGGAGTCAACACCGTGGAGCGCGAGGGCGTCAGCTTCAGCCACCCGGCGCGCTTTGTGCTCGTGGGAACCATGAACCCCGAGGAGGGCGAGCTCAGGCCCCAGCTGCTCGACCGCTTCGGCCTGTGTGTGCAGGTGGAGGGCATCCTGGACATCGACAGCCGTGTGGAGGTGGTGAAGCGCCGCATGGCCTTTGAGGATAACCCTGAGGACTTCGCGCGCATCTGGGCCAAAGAGGAGCAGGCCGTGGCAAGCCGCGTGGAGCGCGCTCGTGCACTGCTGCCTCGCGTAGGATTCCCGGACGAGCTCCTGCGCCTCGTGGCCCAGATCGCCGTGGACATGGGCGTGGACGGCCACCGGGCCGACCTGGTCATGATGAAGACCGCCAAGACCATGGCTGCGCTCGACGGGCGGGACATTGCCACGCGTGAGGACGTGGGCCTGGCCGCCGAACTGGCCCTGCCCCACCGCATGCGCAAGAAGCCCTTCCAGGACATCGGCCTGGCCCAGGGAGCGGTGGCGGGCAGCATGGAGAAGGCCCTTGCCAAATAGCCAGGCCGCACGAAGCCCGGTCTACCCCTTCAGCGCGCTGGTCGGCCAGGAACGGCTCAAGCGCGCGCTTATGGCCTGCGCCGTGTGTCCGCAGATCGGCGGGGTGCTGGTGCGCGGGCAAAAGGGCACGGCCAAGTCCACGGCAGTGCGGGCGCTGGCCGCGCTATTGCCGCACATCGAGGTGGTGCGCGCCTGCCCGTTTTCCTGCGACCCCAGGGGGGCGCTGTGCCCGGACTGCGCGTCGCGGGTCGCCAGGGGCGAGACCCTGTCCACGGACTGGCGGCCCGCTCGGCTGGTGGACCTGCCGCTCGGCGCCACCGAGGACCGCGTCACCGGGAGCCTGGACCTGGAGGTGGCCATCCGCTTTGGCCGCAAGGCCCTGGAGCCGGGCCTGCTCGCCCGCGCCCACCGGGGCATCCTCTACGTGGACGAGGTGAACCTGCTCTCCGACCATCTGGTGGACATCCTGCTCGACGCCGCCAGCCTGGGGGTGAACATCGTCGAGCGCGAGGGCATCAGCTTCCGCCACCCGGCAGAGGTGATCCTGGTGGGCACCATGAACCCGGAGGAGGGCGAACTCCGGCCGCAGTTGCTCGACCGCTTCGGTCTGTGCGTGGAGGTGGCCGCGCCCGAGGACATCGACCTGCGTTGCGAGGTGCTGCGCCGTCGCGAGGCCTTCGACTCTGACCCTTCAGAATTTCTGGCCCAGTGGATCGAGACGGAGCGCCAGACTGCGCGCGCCCTCGTGGAGGCCCGCCGTGCCCTGCCCCTGGTGCGCATGCCTGCGCCGCTCATGGCCAAGGCCTCGGAGCTGTGCGTGGAGGCTTGCGTGGCCGGGCACCGGGCGGACCTGACCCTGCGCCGCACGGCCCGCGCCCTGGCTGCCCTTGCGCAACGGGAAGATGTGCGCCAGTCCGATCTGGACGAGGCCGCAGAACTGGTGCTGCTGCACCGTCGCCGCATGCCGCCGCCCCCCGCCCCGCCAGAACAGGAACAGCAAGAGGAGCAGAAGCAGGAGGAGCACCAGCACGAGCATGAGCCGGAGCAGCAACAGGAGCAGCATCCCGAGTCTCAAGACGGGCAGCAGCAGGCCGAACCGCAACAGTCCGACGCCCGCGCAAGCGAGGACGAGGGAGAGTTGGAGGAGTCGCCGCCGGACAAATCCGAGCCGCCGGACGAAGCCGACGCCGAGAACCAGGGCAGCCCGCTGGCGCTGGATACCATCTTTCCCGTGGGCGCGGCCTTCCGCGTCAAACCCATCGTGTACAAGAAGGACCGCGTGGTGCGCACAGGCTCGGGCCGCCGCACGCGCTCACGCACCAGCCAAAAGTCCGGCCGCTATGTCAAGGCCCGCCAGAACCCCGCCCCTACGGATCTGGCCCTGGACGCCACCCTGCGTGCTGCAGCTCCACACCAGCGCAGTCGCAGAGAACTGCCGCAGCCGGGCGAGATGGCGGTCCTGGTGCAGCGCTCAGACCTGCGCCAGCGTGTGCGCGAGAAGCGCATGGGCCACTTCATCGTCTTTGCGGTGGACGCCAGCGGCAGCATGGGCGCGGGACAGCGCATGGTTGAGACAAAGGGCGCGGTTCTTTCGCTCCTGCTCGACGCCTACCAGAAGCGCGACAAGGTGGGGCTCATCGCCTTCCGAGGCCAGGGTGCCTCGGTGCTCCTGCCACCCACCAGCAGTGTGGACTTGGCCTACCGGCTACTCGAAGACCTGCCCACGGGCGGCAAGACGCCGCTGGTGCACGGCCTATCGCTGGGGCACGAACTGCTCCTGCAACAGTTGCGGCGTGACCCGACGAGCTTTCCGGTGCTGGTGGTCATCTCCGACGGCAAGGCCAACGTGAGTTTGGCGGGCGGCAAGCCACTCGCCGAGGCCCGACAGGCGGCCCGTGCAATTGCCGAGGACGGGCGCATCCGTACGCTCGTAGTAGACGTGGAAAAGGCCGGGCTCATCCGCTTCGGCCTGGCCCAGGACCTGGCCGCAGAAATGGGCGCGCAATACTTCCGTATCGAGGACTTGCGAGCCCGCGACCTGGTGGATGTGCTGCATCGCGAGGTGCTGGAGGGCACCCCGCGCTGAACAGCTAAAGCGTCTGCCTAATGGCTGTGCTCGTGCTTCTCGCTCTCGTGCCCCGGATGAGCATGGTCATGCTGGCCATGCTCAGGCGCGTGGTCGTGACCGCTCGCGTCTGGCAAAACAGCATCCGCACGATCCCTTTCCTTCGAGCTGCAACGGCGGCAGTTCTCGCTACAATTCTACTCCAGGGCAGTGTAGGATTCTAGCCTGAACGTTTCCTTCTTTCCTTGGCGGCCCCGGTGGGGCCGCTTTCCTTTTTCCTTCTTTCCTTTCCCCTGGGCATGAGAAAGGTGCAGGCGGCCATTATTATATCTGGATGACCTTGCCGGCCAAGCCCAGACTCGTCACCACGTCAAGCATGTTGGTGGTTTCGCCCACCCGCTTCTTCTCCATCAGCTCGAAGAAGTTCAGGCAGGTGCCGCAGACCAGGATGGACACGCCGGACGCTGCCAAGGCCTCCAGCTTTTCCAGCGCCGGGTGCCCTTCGCAGGCCAGCTTCACGCCGCCGTTGACCAGCACGATGCGCCACAGGCTCGTGCCCAGCTCCGGCAAGGTGGACAGGAAGGCGAGCATGAGCTTGCCGCCCAGTTCGTCGCTGCCCTGGCCGATGCTGTCCGCCGTGATGAAGGCCACCGTCCGTTCCTGGCTCTGGGGCTGGGGCGAGGCGTCAGCTCGGGCGGAGGCCCCGCGCGCGGCCTTGAGCACGATGCGGCCCGGGCCTTCCTTTGCCGTGACGGTGAAGCCCTTGCCTGTGAGCAGGCGCGTGACGTTCTCTCGCGCGGCCTGGTCGTCCACCTGGACCTCCAGGGTCTCGGGCGCGCCCTTCTCCAGGGCGTCGATGACGCGCAGCACCGGGCCGGGACAGGACAGGCCTCGGCAATCCAAAGTCACATGCTTCGACATGTCGCTTCCTCCACGTTGGGCGTTAGTATTTGAGCATCTCCAGGATGGACTCCGTGAGCTTGCCAAAGTCGGGATTCTTGCGTGTGCGGGGCCGGGGCAGGTCCACGTCCAGCACCTCGATGACCCGGCCAGGGTCTTTCTCCATGACCACGATGCGGTCGGAGAGGTACACGGCCTCGTCGATGCTGTGGGTGACGAAGACCACGGTCTTGCGGTGCTTCTCCCAGATGGCCAGGAGCTCGCGCTGCATGAGCAGGCGCGTGTGCGCGTCCAGCGCGCCGAAGGGCTCGTCCATGAGCAGCACGTCCGGCTCCACTGCCAGGGCCCGGGCTATGGCCGCCCGCTGGCGCATGCCGCCGGAGAGCTCATGCGGGTAGGCATCTTTGGATGCAGCCAGCCCCACCAGATCCAGATACTCCAGGGCCTTGTCCCTTGCCTGCCGCCAGGGCAGCCCCTGGAACTCCAGGCCCAGCTCGATGTTGCGCACCAGCGTGCGCCAGGGCAGCAGGGAGTAGTCCTGGAACACCAGGCCGATTTTGCCCGTGGGCTTCTGCACGGCCTGGCCCAGGTAGGCGATCTGGCCCGTGGTCGGAGTGTCCAGCCCGGCCATGAGTCGCAGCAGCGTGGACTTGCCGCAGCCCGAGGGGCCGACAATGGACAGAAATTCGTTGTCGAGCACCTTGAAGCTGGTGCTGTCAAGCGCGGTGATGGTCTTGCCCTGGCCCTTGGCCCGGCCCAGGGGAAAGACCTTGCTGACGGCTTCGATGGTGAGGGTCTGTTTGGCGCCCATCAGGACATCCCCCTCCAGAACAGCATCCTGCGCTCGCACAGGCGGAACCCCTGGTCCATGAGCGCGCCCATGACCCCGATGGAGACCATGCCCGTGATGACGATGTCCTGGCGGCCCACGGTGTAGGCGTGGGTGATGAGGTAGCCCACCCCGGAGAGGCTGCCGGGCAGCATCTCGGCCGAGACCAGGCACATCCAGGCCACGCCCAGGCCGATGCGCATGCCCGTGAGGATGGAGGGCGAGGCTGCGGGCAGGATGACCTTGCGGAAGATATCCAGGCGGCTGGCGCCCAGCACCAGGCTTGACTCGATGAGCACCCGGCGCACGCTGCGCACCCCGTGGACGCTGCTTGTGAGCACCGGGAAGAACCCGCCGATGAAGATGATGAAGGCCATGGAGAACTTCAAGTTGTTGAAGAAGATGTAGGCCGGGCCGATCTCCATGTTGAAGACGGTGGCCGGGCTCGTGATGCCGAACCAGGCCAGCATGAGCGGGGTCCAGGCCAGGGGCGGAATGGGCCGGAACACGGAGAGGAAGTTGTTCAGCAACCGGTGTGCGCTCGCACAGTAGCCCATGAGGATGCCCAGCGGGATGGCCAGGGCCACGGCCGCGAGATAGCCGAAGAGCACCCGCGCCAGGCTGATGCCGACGTTGGACAAAAGCGAGCCCATGCCGATGATGGGCTCGAGCGGGTGCGCCAGCACGGCCAGCACGTCGCCCAGGCGCGGCAGGATGATGTCATTGGCCACGCGCACCGCCGTCGTCTCCCAGCCCCAGAGGAACAGGGCCGGGACGACGAACGGCAGGAGGAAGCTTGTGATGCGTTGGTTCATGGTCCGGTGATTATTTCTTGGGCTGGCCGGCGAAGCTGAAGTCGAACAGCAGCGGCTTCACCTCGTCGAGCTTCCTGCCCTTGAGGCTGCCCTTGAAGTTGCCCATGCCGTCCAGGAGTTCCAGATACACCCCGGCCCAGCGCATCCAGCCCTGGGTGAACTGCGGCAGGAACACCAGGGACGAGGCCTTGGCCGCGTCCGGGCTGATGCCGATCCAGTCGGCGGTGATCTTGGCCACCTCGCCACGGTTGGTATTGCTCCAGGCGTTGGTCTTGAGCGTCAGGTCCACAAGGGCCTTCACCACTTGGTGGTTGGTCTTGATCATGTCGTCGCTGGCGACCACCACGCAGCAGGGGAAGTCATGCCAGAAGCCCTTGGGCGGCATGTCGCGCAGGTCGAA
>CAZXZF010000160.1:0-6339 GCA_964645095.1 uncultured Desulfocurvus sp.
ACAGGCCGCCGCAGGTGACGATGGCGCATTTGACCTTGGAGGAGTCGAAGTAGAGCTTGCCGCGCGGGCCGGCCTTTTCAAAGCGCATGGGTCCGCGCACCGCGCCCAGGAGGTCGGCCTCCTCTTCGGTCAGGCTCAGCTCCAGTTCCTCCTCCTGGGAGATGAAGCGGCAGTAGCGCAGCGGAGTGGGAATCTTGGCCACGCCAAGGGTCTGGATGGTGGTGTTCAGGCCGGATTTCTTGGAGCCAGCGCTCTTGGTCATGGGGACCTCCTGGGGCCGGATGCGGATTTCAGCTTTACTTCTATCCAATACTTTTCATGGCGTAAACTCCCCTGGGCCAAATCCTTTGAAATCACTGCAGCGACAGCGGCCGTGCAGGGGCGTCAGCGGCGATGCCTTGGCGCAAGGGCACGGAAAACGCTCCCGTTGAGGAGCTGGAAGGTCTTTCCGCAGCCTTCTGCAAGGTGCTTTGAGAGGCCGCAGGCGCGGCCTGGACGTTCAGGGTGAGGTTCGGCGCGGCCTCTGTCCAGAGCACGATCTGTGTTTCAGAAATGGCGCGCACGTTGACTTTGCTGTTTCCGCCTGGGCTGGGCAGGCTGTCGAAGATGCGCAGCCTGAGCCCGGGGATCTGGGCCGTGCCGTCGCGCTCTACCGCAACCGCTGTCCAGTCATCCCCAAAACACTGCGGGCGCGCCTGACCCGTGTGCGCATCGAAATAGCGCACCATCCCGTCCAGGTCCGAGAGGCGCAGGCAGTTGGCATGCCTGGAATGGGTCAGTTGCGGCAGGCGCGGCTCGTAAATCGGCTCCGGCCTCCAGGACAGCCCTGGGCGCGCGAAGTGCAGCTCCGAGCCCCGGAGCTCCAGCCAGCCGTCGCCCTGGGCCGTGGAGGCTTCTGATGGCCCTTTCTCGGCATCGGCAGGGCGGTTGTACAGTACGTTCCAGCGCACCAGCCGGCCGTCCTCGGTCCACAGCCGCGCCTCGGCGCCCTGAAAGTCGCCGCGCGCAAAGGGGCCGCCCGGAACCTCCAGGGTGCGCAGGCCCTTGCCGCTGCGCGGGTTCCACGATCCGCCCCGGCCCTTGGCGTCGAGCACCAGCAGCACGCCCTCGCCGTCAGAAAAGCCGATGGCCGCAGGGGCGCCGCTCAAGGTCGCCACCACGCGCATTGCGCCGCCGCGCGGGCCGACCCAGACCCGGCCGCTTTCGTCCTGCGTCGCCAGGAAGGCCCCGGAGGCGCTGAGCGTCAGGCTGATCTGGCCCTGCATTGCGGCCTCGGTGCTGCTGGCTGGGCAGCCTGGAGCGCTCAGGTCGAAGAGCACGAGCCGGTTCACGCCCTGGGCCCAGGCTGCGAGGACGCTTCCTTCCTTGGCCAGGGCCAAAGCGTAGGCCGGGTGGCTGCCAGGCATGGTGACGCTGGTGCAGTTGCCGGCCCCGAAGACCTGGATCCGGCCGTCCGCGTGGCTGGCTGCCGCTGCCGAGGCGTCGCCGGTGCTGGCGATGACGTCTGTTGCCAGGAGCACGGAGGCGCGTTCGAGGCGCAGGCTCACGGCCTGTGCGCCTGCCCAGATGCGTGAGGATGGGTCCAAGAACTCCGCCGCGTTCAGAGTTTTCTGGCGCACGCCAAAGTGCAGCGCCTGGCCAGGGGCGTGGTCAGTTTTGGCATCTGCAGCGTGGTTGAAGACGTAGGCTTCGCCGATTCCTGGCCTGGAAGCTCCAGCAGCCAATCCGGGCCAGGTGGCAACAGCGGCAAGCAGGCAGGCAAGGCTTGTGCAGAGCGCGTTTCGAAGCATGTTGGATGTGCTGGTGCCGCCGCGGCCAAGGGCCTGCGCAGGCGTGCGGAGATGCTTGCGGAGCCTTGCGGAGTGCTTGCGGTTGGGCTTCTGCATGGCGGCGGCTCTGGTCATGCCCGCGCGGCTTCAGCCAGGGGCCGGAAGGTCCTCAATGGCCAGTTCCGGGTGGTTGGCGATGGCCTCGCGCAGGGCTTCGGGCGAGGCCGTGGCCGCGCCCACCTGGGCCACGACGATGCCTGCGGCGTGGTTGGCCAGCACGGCGGAGGAGAGCAGGTCGCCCCCGCCCGCCAAACCCAGGGCCAGGGTGGCGATGACCGTGTCGCCCGCGCCGGTGACGTCAAAGACCTTGCGCGCAAAGGTCGGGATGCGCTGCGCTTTTTCCGGCCCCTGGAACAGGGCCATGCCCTGGGCGCCCAGGGTGATGAGCAGCTGTGCGCAGCCCAGGCGCTTGAACAGCGCCCGCGCGGCCAAACCGGGGCCGTCGGGTCCGGTGACCGGCAGTCCAGCGCCCTCGGAGGCTTCCTTGGCGTTGGGCGTCAGGATGTCCACCCCTTTGTAGAGATCAAAGTTGCAGGGCTTGGGGTCCACCAGGATGCGCGGGCGGGCGCCTGATTGGTCCGTGAGCGCCAGCAATCCGGCCATGATCGCCCTGGTCACAACGCCCTTGCCGTAGTCGGAAACAATAATGATGTCGTGCCGTTGCGCGTGGTCGACGATCTTCTCCAGCAGGGCCCCAACCACGGACTTGGAGAGCGCGCCGGTGTGTTCGCGGTCCACCCTGACGATCTGCTGATTTTGGGCGATGATCCGGGTCTTGCGCGTTGTGCGGCGGCGATCATCGTGAACCAGGTCGGTCTGCACGCCAGCCTCGCTCAAGAGGCCCGTGAGCGTCTGACCGTCCTGATCGGTGCCGACGACCCCGATCATCAGGGCTTGACCACCGAGGGCCACGATGTTGCGAGCGACGTTCCCGGCTCCGCCAAGGCGGTACTGCTCGTCGGACACTGTGAGGACGGGCACTGGCGCCTCGGGTGATATCCTCGTGACCGAGCCGAAGGTGTAGTGATCAAGCATGACGTCGCCCACGATCATCACGCGCCGACCCGCCAGGCGATCAACCAAGGAGAGCATGTCCTGTGTGATCATCAGACCCCTGCGGAGCGATGGCCGCTCGCCCGTTTGTTATTGATAAAGAGTGCAAAACAAGAGTGTTGGCTGTGATGATGATCTGGTGATTACCGCGATCCTTAAGCCCCTTACAGCCCGAGCTTTTGCGCCAGATCCATGAGCTGCTCCAGGGACAGGTAGGGGATGGCGAGCACGCCCTTGTCCTGTGATCCTGTGATCTTCACCGTGTTTCCAAGGACTTGCGTCAAACGCTCTTGAATGTCGCGCAGGGTCTCGTCGGCCTTCTCCGTGGGCTGGCGGCCATTGCGCGTGCCGCGTACGGCCTTGCCCCGGGGCTTGACGCTGCCGTATAATTCTTCCGGTTCCGCCAGCCGTCCGTGCTCCTTGAAGAAGCTGGCCTCGGCCTCGGCCTGGCGCACGGAGAGGTTGAACTCCTTGATGCGTTCAAACAGCCCGTGGGCCGACTCGCCCTCAACGGCCATGATGGCGCGGCCATGACCGGCGGTGAGCACGCCGGACTGGATGTCGGTCTGGATCACCTCGGGCAGGTTCAGCAGACGCAGGGAGTTGGCCAGGGCCGAGCGGCTCTTGCCCACCTGCCGGGCCAGCTCTTCCTGGTTCAGGCCGAAGTCCTTGAGCAGCTGCTGGAAGCCGCGCGCCTCTTCTATGGCGTTCAGGTCCTCGCGCTGCAAATTCTCGATGAGCGCGATGGCCAGGGTCTCCATGTCCGTGAGGGCGCGGACCAGGGCCGGAATCTCCTTCAGCCCGGCCATCTTGGAGGCGCGCGTGCGGCGCTCTCCGGCCACCAGCTCGTAGCCTTCCTTGCCGTCGCCCAGCGGCCGGACCAGGATGGGTTGGAGTACGCCCTGGACCTTGATGGATGCGGACAGATCCTCCAGCGCCTGGGGGTCGAACTCCTTGCGCGGCTGGTGCGGATTCGGGACGATGGTGGAGATCGGGATGAGCCGCACCTCCGCTGTGTTCATCGACTCTGGACGTATGCTTCCGAGCAGTGCATCCAGTCCGCGCCCAAGTCCTCTTTGCCCTATGGCCATGCCCTTCCCTCCGAGTATCCTCGCGCCGCGCGCCTGACCCCAGCGGGGTTCTTCTGCGCTCTCGCCTTTGTGCCTTGCCATGTCCGCGCGCGACCTCTATAAGGGCGGCACGCCAACGCCAAGGAGTATTTGCCATGAGCCAGACCCACGACATCCCCGGCTTTCAGGAAATTTTCGACGCCCAGGGCCAGCCCCTTGGCGCCATTCTCGGCCCGGAGGCCTGGGCCAGTGTCCGCGAGGTCGTGTTGCAGCACTTCTCCGCGCCGGTGGCCCCACCCGAAAAGCTGGAACCTTTGGAGGACTGGAGGACCCTGGTCCAGGGCTGGGACTTCCGGTACCCCGTTGACCTGGACGTGACCTGCCCGCTCTGCGGCAACCAGTCCGACGACTGGGAGCACGACTCCCCCCGCAAATTCATGCTCAACGCCGCCAACATGGGCGGCCTGGTCTCGTTTTTGTGCCTCTCCTGCCAGGCCCGCATCATCAAGCGCCACTTCTACGACACCATCAAGGTGGAGGTCCTGGCCTTCACGCCGGAGAAGAGCCCCCGCAACAAGGGCCGCGCCTCCTAAGGCCCGCCTAGTCCCGCACCTTGCTGCGCGCAACTTCCTGGGCCAGGGCCATGTAGGCCTCGGCACCGCTGGAGCGGATGTCGTAGGTGATGACGGGCTTGCCGAAGCTTGGCGCCTCGCTTAAGCGCACATTGCGCGGGATGATGACCTCGAACAGGTGCTGGGGCAGAGCCTTGCGGACCTCGTTTTTGACCTGCCAGGAGAGCTTGTTGCGCTGATCATACATGGTCAGCACTACGCCCAGCACCCGGAGGTCCGGGTTCAGGCGCTTCTTCACCAACTCAAAGGTCATGAGCAGCTGCGACAGCCCCTCCAGCGCGTAGTATTCGCACTGCAGCGGCACGAGCAGTTCCCGCGCGGCGCACAGGGCGTTCACCGTGAGGATGCCCAGCGACGGCGGGCAATCGATGAGGATGTAGTCGTACTCGCTCTCCACCGGGTCAAGCAGGTCGCGCACGTAGTACTCGCGCCCGAGCTTGTCCGCCAGCTCGATCTCCGCCCCCACCAGGTCCTGCGTTCCAGGCAGAAGCGACAAAAACGGGATGGCCGTCTGCACGATGGAGTTGCGCACATTCTCCGGCTCAAACAGGGCCGTGTAGATGTTCGGCCGGTCATCGCCCGGGTAGAAGCCCAGGCCGCTGGAGGCGTTGCCCTGGGGATCGCAGTCCACCAGGAGCACCTTTTTTTCCATAACCGCCAGGGACGCGCCAAGATTCACGGCCGTGGTGGTTTTGCCCACGCCGCCCTTCTGGTTTGCCACAACAATTCTTCGTGCCACGCAGGCCTCCGGGAAGGATCTCGGTGTGTTTCACGTGAAACACCAGGCGGAGGCCCGGTGCTTTTCGTCGGTGCAACGAGTGAGTGTGCAACCTACTTCCCGCTGGAGGGAAAATCAAGGCGCGAGTGCGTGTGGCGGAGAAAAAAGCCCGATTCAGGCGATGAGGCCGTGGTCGGGCTGTGATTTGCTGCTTCAGCCGCGTGGCTGCGAGGCGCTCTTGCGGTGGACGGTTATACCTTGAAATGCTCGCGGTACCACTCCACAAAGCGGGCGATGCCGTCCTCGATGCGTGTGGCGGGCTTGAAGCCGACGTCGCGGACAAGGTCGTCCACGTTGGCGATGGTTGCCGGAACGTCGCCCAGTTGCATGGGCAGGTATTCCTTGATGGCCTTTTTGCCCAGGCAATCCTCAAGGACCTCGATGTAGTGGGAGAGTTCCACGACGCTGTTGTTGCCGATGTTGTAGAGGCGGAACGGGCCGGTGCTGGTGGCCGGGTCCGGCTTCGCCCCGGACCACTCGGGGTTGGGTTCGGCGGTGTGCATGGTCACGCGCACCACGCCTTCCACGATGTCGTCGATGTAGGTGAAGTCGCGCTTCATCTTGCCGTGGTTGAAGACCTTGATGGGCTCGCCCGCAAGGATGGCCTTGGTGAACAGGAACAGGGCCATGTCCGGGCGGCCCCAGGGGCCGTAGACCGTGAAGAAGCGCAGGCCCGTGGTGGGCAGGCCGTACAGGTGGCTGTAGGTGTGGGCCATGAGTTCGTTGGACTTCTTGGTGGCCGCGTACAGGCTCATGGGGTGGTCCACGTTGTCGTGAACGCTGAGCGGCATGGTGGTGTTCATGCCGTACACGGACGAGGACGAGGCATAGGCCAGGTGCCCGACCTTGTTGTGGCGGCAGCCTTCCAGGATGTTCAGGAAGCCGACCACGTTGGAGTCGATGTAGGCGCGCGGGTTGTCGATGGAGTAGCGCACCCCGGCCTGGGCGGCCAGATTGACCACGTGGGTGAAGCCGTG
>CAZXZF010000161.1:0-6336 GCA_964645095.1 uncultured Desulfocurvus sp.
CCCACGTCATCCTGTACAGCCCGCCGGAGAACCCCGAGAGCTACATCCACCGCGCCGGGCGCACGGGCCGCGCCGGGGCCTCGGGCACGGTCATCTCGCTGGTCGACGTCATGCAGAAGATGGAACTGCTGCGCATCGCCCGGCAGTACAGCATCCAGCTGCTGGAGCGGCCCCTGCCCACCGAGGCCGACCTCTCGGCCCACGTGGCCCAGCGCCTGACCACGGTGCTGGAGGCCAGGCTTCGCGGCAAGGACAGCCTGGAGCGCGAGCGCATGCGCCGCTTTACGGACATGGCCAAGGCCATGAGCCAGGACGAGGACCAGGTGCTGCTGCTGGCCATGCTCCTCGACCAGTCCTACCAGAAGAGCATGCACACGCCCCCGCCCCTGCCGGAGGGCCGGGCCGAGCCCAGGCGCCAGGAGCCCAGGTCCTTTGGCGGATCGGGTGGCGGCCAGGGACGCAGCCAGCCCCGTGAGCAGTCCCGCGAACAGTCTGGCGACCAGCCCGGAGGCTCCGGCCAGGGTCGCCGCCGCCGCAAGCGCTAGGGGGGCCAAGTGTCCGCACTGCCTCCGGCCCGCGCCGCGGCCCTGGACTGCCTGTCCGCCTGCCTGCTGGAGGGCCGCGACATCCAGGCCGCCCTGGACCAGGCCCTCGGGTCCGATCCGCTCTCCGACCGCGACGCCGGGCTGGTGACCGAGCTCGTCTACGGCTATTGCCGCCTGAAGGGCCGCACCGACGCGCTTCTGGCGCGGTTCCTCGACCCCAAGCGCAAGCTGCCGGAGGAAGCCGCCCTGGCCCTCGGCCTGGCGGCCTACGAGATCATCCACCTGGACCGCGTGCCCGCCTACGCCAGCGTGAACTGGGCCGTGGACTGGACCAAGGGCTACACCCGCGCGCACCTCTCCGGGCTGTTCAACGCCGTGCTGCGGCGCGTGGCCGACATGGCCGACGCCGCGCGCACGTTTGCGCCCTACCGCGAAGGGGCCAAGGACGAGGCCCAGGTGCTTTCGCGCTTCTACTCCTGCCCGGAGTGGATCGTGCGCCTGTGGCTGAAGGAATATTCGCGCGAGGACGTGGCCCGTTTCCTCAAGGCCCAGGCCCGGCCGCCCGCCGTGGGCCTGGCCGTGGACCCCCAAGCCCTCGCGGGCGGCCAGGACGCGGCCGAGGCGCTTGCGGCCCGGCTGGCCGGGCACGCCCTGTGCCTGGGCCGCTGTGGCCTTGGCCTGGCCTTCCAGTCCGGCGCCTCGCTCCAGGCCCTGGCCGCGGACCTCGCCCTGACCCCGGAGGAATTGTCAGCCCTGTACCGCCAGGGCTTTGCCGCGCGCGAGGCCCTGGCCGCGCTCAATCCCGCACGCTGGAAGACCCCGGTCTGGGACGCCTGCGCCGGGCGCGGCGGCAAGACGCGCCTGCTGCTGGAGGCGGGGCTTTCCCCGGTGCTGGCCAGCGACACCCACCAGGGCAGGCTGAAGGCGCTGGCCCGTGAGCTGGCGCCCTTTATCGCGGACGGGCGGCTTCTCGTCTTCCGCGCCCGGGCCGACGAGCCCGCGCCTTTTCTCCAGATCGACAAGCCGGAAGGCCTCAGACCCGCCAGCATCCTGCTCGACGCGCCCTGCACGGGCCTGGGCACCCTCTCGCGCCGCCCGGACATCAAGTGGAAGCGCACGCCTGATGACGCCGCCAACCTGGTCCGCACCCAGGCGGCCCTGCTGCGCCAGGCCTTTGCCTCGTGCGCACCCGGCGGCGCGGTGCACTACGTCACCTGCACCATGAATCCGGACGAGAACCAGCGCCAGGTGGCGCGCTTTCTGGAGGCCGAGCCCAGCGCGCGCCTGGCCGGAACCTGGGCCACCGGCGAGGACGTGCCCACGGGCGAATTCTTCTTCAGCGCCACCCTGACCAGGGCCGAGGGAACGACAAAAGCGTAGCTCCCCCCTTTACATGGTGGGTGCGGCGAGGTATTGCGGACCCTGGAGCAGCACAACCCATGAGCGCAAAACGAACGTCCGCCGCCTCTGCGTTCAACCGCCCGGACAGCGCTCCGGCGTACGGCAGCGTTTTCCTGTCGGTCTTTGAGGCCAGCCTGGCGGTCATGTATCTTCTCGACCCGGAGAGCGGGATCATCCTCGACGCCAACCCGGCGGCCTGCTCCTTTTACGGCATCCCGCGCGCGGAGCTGGTGGGTCTGCCCCTCACGGCCTTGTCCGTCCTGCCCATGCGCAAGATCAAGGATATCCTCGCCGAGATCACCCAGGGCGGGGGCGGCCACGTCATCAGCCGCCATGGCCTGAAGGACGGGGAGCTGCGCGACGTGGAGATCCACGCAACGCCCATCACCCTGCCGGACGGCCGCACATGTCTTTTCATCATCGTCCACGACATCACCGCGCGGGTTCTGGCCGAAACCGCCCTGCGCGAACGCGAGGGCCTGCTCCGGGCCATTTTGGACTCCGCGAGCGACGGCATCGGCTTCAAGGACCAGAACCACGTCTATCGTGAGGCCAACCCGGCCTTTTGCCAGCTGTTGGGCCGCGCCTGCAGGGACGTGCTGGGGCACGCCAGCGGGGATTTCTTCGACCGCCGCAAGAACAACAAGCATGTCGAGTCCGACATGCGGGTGATGGCCGAGCGCAGCGCCGTGATCTACGAGAGCCTTTACGACACGCCCCAGGGACAGCGGGTGCTGAGCGTGCACAAGGCTCCGGTCTTGGATGTCCAGGGAGACTGCCTGGGCGTGGTCTTCATCACCCGCGACATCACCGAGCAGCGCGTGGCCGAGGCCGCAATGCGCAAGTCCGAGGGGCTGCTCCGGGCCATCCTCCAGTCCGCCCAGGACAGCGTCTGCGTCACGGATGCCAACGGCCTTCTGAGCGAGGTCAACCCGGCCTTCTGCGAGCTTGTGGACAAGCCCCGCGAGGCCCTGCTCAACCAGCCGCTCTCGGCCGCGTACAACGCCGAGGAGCTGCACATCCAGCAATCCACCAGGCAGCTGGCCCTGGAGACGCAGGGGCCGGTGAACTTCACCCAGCGCATCCAGCGGCCCGGCCGCGACGCCTGGGTCAATGTGGTCAAGACCCCGGTGCTGGACGACGGGGGCGCGTGCCTCGGCGTGGTCAGCATGGGCCGCGACATCAGCGCCCTGAAGACCGCCGAAATCGCCCTGCGCGACAGCGAGCGGCGCTATTCCGTGCTGGTGCACCAGTCCCCGGTGGGCGTCTTCGAAACCGACGCCAAGGGTCGGCTGACCTTTGCCAACGACCGCATGTTGCGCTATGTCGGCCGCCCGCTGGAGCAGCTCCTGGGCACGGACTGGCTGGCGAGCATCCAGGCCGAGGACCGCCAGGCCTTTGTGCGCGACTGGCACAAGGCCCTGTCCGCACGGCACGAATTCTCGGCCGAGGTGCGCCTGCGCTCCCCGCGCGGGGCCACGCTCTGGGTCACCTGCCTGATGCGTCCCATGCGCGACGCCGCCAGCCGCGTGGTCGGCTATCTGGGCGCCATGAGCGACATCTCCGAGCGCAAGAAGGCCGAGTCCCTGCGCGAGGATGTGGAGAAGATCATCCGCCACGACTTGAAGAGCCCCCTGGGGGCCATGGGCAACGCCGCGGAACTGCTGGAGATGCTGGGGCCGCTCAATGCCGAGCAGACCCACGTGCTGGAGGAGTTGCGGGCCCTGGCCAAGCGCATGCTGGGGCTCATCGGCCTGTCGCTGGACCTGCGGGCCATGGAGACCGGGCAGTACGTCCTGGAACCCGTGGCCCTGGACCTCGGCGAGCTGCTGGAAGCGCTCAAGGCCGAGCTGCGGCCCCTGGTGGAGGGCAAGGAGCTCATCCTGCGCGTGGAACCCGCCCCGGGCGAGGGGCCTTTCCTGGCCCTGGGCGAGCGCAGGCTCGTGGACACGGTGTTCATCAATCTTTTGAAGAACGCGGCCGAGGCCTCGCCCGAGGGCGGGGAGATCCTGGTGCGGCTGTGGCGCGAGGCCGGGCAGATGGCGGTTTCGGTGCACAACGCCGGGGCCGTGCCCAGGGACATCCGCGAACGCTTTTTCGAGAAGTACGCCACCTCGGGCAAGGCCCACGGCACCGGATTGGGCACGTATTCGGCACAGCTGATGGTGCGCACCCTGGGCGGCGGCATCGAACTCGACACCTCGGAGCCGGAGGCCACAACCCTTGTGGTGCGCCTGCCGACATCTTCCGGAGAGGTTCCCGCCGCCGAGACCCCCGCCAGCTAGGCCGCCTTGCGGTTCCAGAAGCCCACGGCCAGGCAGAAGCCCAGGGAAACCACGACCACGGCCAAGGCGTTTGGTCCGGGCCCGGCCGGGGAGCTGGCCCAGCCCAGGTTGTGGGCCAGCGCGCCAGCGGTCAGCATGCCCAGCACGAACACGCCCGCATCGCCGCTGCCCTCGCCCGACATAATGAGCTGCCTGCCCGGGCAGCCCCCGCCCAGCGAAAAGGCCAAGCCCGCCACGAGCATGCCCAGGTAGTTCCACAGGGAGGCCGTGTGGGCCACGGGCTGACCCTCGAAGCCAGGGTGGAACTGCCCCAGAAGGAGGTTGCCGACAAGGGCCGCCAGCAGGAATGTGGCCACCCCGTAAATGAGGTGCAGCTGGCGCATGGTGAACAGCTCGCGCAGGGAGCCCACGGTGCAAAAGCGGCTGCGCTGGGCCAGCACACCGATCAAGAGCCCGCCGCCCACGGAGGCGATGAGCGGCGCGTGGGCCGCGCCCGGCCCCTTGGCCGAGGCCCAGAGCCAGCCGAGGCTGCCCGTCGCCGGGTCCGGGGACAGCAGGACGCTCGCGGCCAGAAGCCCTGCGGCGGCCGCGGGCATGAGCAGGCCCGAGAAGGTGGACTGGGCCGCGCTGGCAGGCAGGGCAAAGCCGGCCCTGTAGAAGCGGTGGCCCACGAAGATGCCGGACAGCAGTCCCGCCAGGCCGAACAGGGCGTTGCCGTCGCCCCCGGCCAGGCGCAGCAGCACGCGCCAGGGGCAGCCCAGGAAGACGAGGGCCCCGGCCATGGCGCTCATGCCCAGGAAGAAGCGCAGCAGCGGCGCGGACCCGGCGCGGGAGCGGAACTCTCCGCCAAGCATGGCCGCCGCCACCGAACCGAGCACAAAGGCCGGTATCTCCGGCCGCAGGTACTGCACGGGCGCGGCCCTGTGCAGGCCGAGCGCCCCGGCGATGTCGCGCAGGAAGCAGGCAACGCACACGCCCATGTTGGCCGGGTTCCCGGCGTATTGCAGCAGCACGGCCGCCGCTCCGATGACGGCCCCGGCCAGCAGGATCTCGCCCTTGCCCGCGAACATGCTTTTCTTTGTCTCCATCTCCCCTCCCCTTGTTCTTCGCGCCAGAGCGCTCTGTTGAATAATAAACTGCCAATACAGGCCATTGGCGTTTCGAATATGCCGCATTCATCTATTTGTCAAATCCACTATTTCTATTAAAGAGTTGGCACACGCCCACGCATTCCCGCTGGATTTTTCCCCCGGCCTGGGGCAGAATGAACACTGGCTCCTCCCCCCTGAACGGGATTGCGCGACGGAGCACGGGAGGACATGGTGCGCCTGACCACCACGCTTGCGGTTCTGCTGGCCTTCCTCTTCGCCGGGGACCAACTGGCCGCCCAGCCCAGGGCGAAGACCCTGGTCTTCGGGCGCAGCGCCGATGCGGCCTTCCTCGACCCGGCCAAGTTTCTGGACAACGAGTCGGCCATGGTCATCGAGAACATCTTCGACGGCTTGGTGCGCTATCAGGACGGCTCCACGCGCATCGAACCGGCCCTGGCCGTGTCCTGGACCGTCACCGGCGGCGGCCGCGTGTACACCTTCCAGCTGCGCCAGGGCGTCTGGTTCCACGACGGCAGCCCGTTCAACGCCCAGGCCGCGCAGTTCTCCCTCTTGCGCAAGGTCGACCCCGCGCATCCCTATTTCCGGCCCCAGTTCAGCAAGATGGACGCCACCCTGAACGGCGTGCGCTCGGTGGAGGCCCCGGGCGAGCACAGCTTGCGCATCACCCTGAAGGCGCCGGACCCCCTGTTCCTCTCGGCCCTGGCCCGGCATTCAGCCTACATCGTCAGCCCCAGCGCGGTGCGCGCCTCGGGCGAGGCCTTCGACAGATACCCCGTGGGCACCGGGCCATTCGCCTTCGAGTCCTGGCTGCCCAAGGACCGCATCATCCTGAAGGCCAACCCGAAATACTTCGGCGGCGCGCCGAGGATCGGCTCCCTGGTCTTCAAGGTCGTGCCCGACCCCGAGGTGCGGCTGCTGGAGCTGCGCGCCGGGAACATCCAGGCCATGGACGCCCTGACCCCCGAGCAGCTGGGCGAGGTGCGCCGCAATCCC
>CAZXZF010000162.1:0-2131 GCA_964645095.1 uncultured Desulfocurvus sp.
ACATCATGCAGGCCACGGGCCTGAACCCCGGCCCCACCGTGGGCATCATCCGCGAGGCGCTGCTCAAGGCCCAGATCGCGGGCGATGTGCACAACCTGGACGAGGCCAAGGCCTTCGTCAAACGCTACGCCCAGGAAGAACGGTTGGTGTAGAGAAGAGAATAGAGCCTCCGGCGGCTGGTGGGCCTGAGGCCCCCCAGACCCCCCCATTGCGCCGAAAGGGCTGTTTCAGGAGGAACCTGAAACAGCCCTTTCGGCTTGTGTGAGTCAGGGGGGGGAAGTTTTTGTGAGAGCGTTCTTGGCCTGCCCTCTCACCAACGCTCTTAAAAAAGGCCAACCGCGCGCGGGTTTTTCGAGGGTCCCCCCTCGGAAAACCCGCGCGCATTGCCAGGGCCAAGCCAGGCCGAGGCATCTGCCAAGGCCACCTTGGTCCAGGCCCTATGAGGGGGTCCGGGGGGCATCATGCCACCCGGCCGCCGGAGGCTGTTGGCTCAGGCCGCCGGAGGCATCTCCTGCCATGAGCCCTGCAGCAGCGCCATGTAGCGGGCCACGCCTGCGCTGATGTCATAGCCCGCCACGATGTCGGCCCGGGCCTGTTGGCGCAGGCTGGCGTAGTCGCCGGGCCGTGTGAGCGCGCCCTCCACCAGGGCGGCCAGGGCCGAAGCGTCGAAGAAGTCGAAGGTCAGGCCGTTCTGGCCGTGGCGCAGCACCTCCAGCACCGGCGGCGTGGCCGAGCCCAGCACCAGGCAGCCGCAGCTCATGGCCTCCAGCATCGACCAGGACAGCACAAAGGGGTACGTCAGGTACACGTGCGCGGCCGAGACCTGCAAGAGTGAGCGGAAGTCGCGGTAGGGAATCTGCCCGGTGAAGACCACGCGCGAAAGGTCGAGCCGCGGCCCCACCTCGGCCAGAAGCTTCTCGCGCCAGTTGGCGGCGTCCTTGGGCGCGCGGCCGTAGCTCACGGAGTCGCCGCCGCAGATGACCGCCACGGCCTCGGGGCAGCGTTGCTGGATCTCCGGCAGGGCGAGCATGAGCCTGTGGAAGCCCCGGTAGGGCTCCAGGTGCCGGGCGACGTATGTCACCACCGGGTCGCCGGGCTTGAGCACGCGGCCGTCCGGCAGGGTGTGGCGCGCGAGGGGGTCCGGGGCCATGGTCGTGGTGTCCACGCCCTCGTGCGCCACCTGGATCTTGTGTTGGTACGTGGCCGGGTGCAGCGAGCGCTGCCAGTTGGTGGGCGAGACCGCAGCGTCGCACAGCTCCAGGTTGGTCAGGTGCAGCATGTTGCGGCAGCGCAGATTGGCGCGCAGGTCGAAGTCCGCCTCCGGGCCCGGCTCAAAGCCCACATCCACACCCGTCGCATGGTAGTAGAACTCGAACAGCGAGACCAGGCGCACGTCCGGGAACACGTCCTTGACGTACAACGCCTCGCCCCAGCCTGGATGCGCCAGCACCACATCCGGCACAAAACCCTTAGCGCGCAGCTGAATCAGGATGTGCGCCACAGCCTCGCCGTGGGCCACGCCGCTCGAAATCGTCCCCATGTGGCGGTGCCCGCTGATCTTGAGCGCGCCTGAGTCGTAGCGCACCAGGTTGAAGCCCGCCAGGTTCGGCGCCTGGGCGTTGCCAATGCCCACCACGCGGTGCCCGCCCTGCACCAGGTGGCGCACGATGTGCCGGAACTGGCCTGGGAAATTGCGGTGCAGCACGATGACGTTCATGCACTCCCCTGTAGCCCCAGCACCCACCTAAAGGCAATGCCTTGTGGCCAACAGCAATAGCCTCCGGCTGCCAGGGGGCGTTGCCCCCTGGACCCCACCAAAGGGCCTGCCTCCGGCGGCCAAGGGGCCTGAGGCCCCTTGGAACCCCCAGTGCGCCGAAAGGGCTGTCTCAGGAGGAACCTGAAACAGCCCTTTCGGCTTTGGTGGGCCAGGGGGGAACCTTTCAATAGACGGTTTCATCTTCCCCCTCTCTCAAAAAAAAGGCCACCGCGCGCGGGGCTTTTCGGAGTCTTCGACGAAAACCCTGCGCGCATTGCCAGGGCCAAGCCAAGCCAACGCCTTTGCCCAGGCCACCCCGGCCCAGGCCATATGGGGAGTCCAGAGGGCCTCAGGCCCTTTGGCGGGGTCCAGGGG
>CAZXZF010000162.1:2141-6320 GCA_964645095.1 uncultured Desulfocurvus sp.
GACGCGGGGGGAAGGCGCGACCTTCCCCCCCGCTCTATCCCCGCGTATGCGGGGGAACCAGGGGGTCCGGGGGCAGCGCCCCTGGGGGGGGGTCGGCGGCAGCGCCTCAGGTCAGTACAGGGCGAGCAGGGACTTGATTTTGAGCCGGGCGTGCTGGTTGGTGGCTTGTTCCGCGGCCACGGACAGGCGGTCGGTGATGGACAGGTCGCGGTCGGTGCTGACGTGTCCGGCCAGGGTGAGCAGCTCGGCTTTGGCGGTGGGGTTGCTGCTGTTTTTGGCCAGGGTTTGCAGTTGTGCGCTCAGGCGCAGGCGGGCCTTGTTCCAGACCACGGGTTGTGGGTGCCGGGTTTCGGCCTTGAGTGCCTGGGCCGCGACGGGCGTTGTTGGCAGGTGTCTTTGTTCGGCGGCGGCCATGTGCGCCGGTTCCGGGGCTCGTGCGGGAGCACGTTCCGGGCTGGTCGCCAGCAGGTAGCGCTGGTTGTTTTCGGGCTTGCCCACGGCGTATTCGTCGCGGATGGCGAGGAGCGACATGGCCCGTGTGCCGGACACGGACTCCACGTACTGGATGAGGTCGAGTGCTTCGGCGTGCGTGCCGACCACGCCCAGGAGGCAGATTTCGCCTTGGACGACGGAGATTTCGACCCCGGCGTTCTTGTGCAGGATGTAGCGGCCCAGGGCCATGCGGGTGGAGGTTTCGAGGAAGTCGTCCTTGAGTCCGGCGTAGGGGGTTTCGAGGTCGCGCATGCGCAGCACGCCCTTGACCTCGTCCACGCCCTTGACGGCCTGCAGGGTGCGGATGACGTGGTCGCGCTGGGGTTCGTTGTCCACCACGCCCACGGCGAAGATGTCGCCGTTGTAGGCGTAGACGTGGACGTCGGAGGCGGCCTGCTCGGTCAGAAGCGTGCTTTTGGCCTTCATGGTGAGCATGTTGTCGCGCATGATGGTGTTCATGTCGCGTTCGTCTGCGGCCAGTTGTGCGGTCTGGTAGGCGTGTTTGACGCCGCTCATGGCCAGGGAGGCGGCTCTGGGGGCGGCAAAGGAGCTTGCAGAGAGGGCGAAGGGCAGCATGGCGCAGCCTCCGGCCCCGAAGAGCATGAACGCCAGGAGGCCGAGCACCAGGGCGCGCAGGCCTTTCCGGGTGGTGGTCCGGGCCGGGGCGTGCGGAGCGCGTGTGCAGAGGCGGCAGGTGGTTTCCATGCCTCCGCACATGCAAAGGCGGTGCCAGTGGCATGAATTGCCTGGTGCGCAAGGGCTGCGGGGCTTTTTGGGCTGCGGCGGAGAGGGGCCTCGTCAGGATTTCGACGGTTTGCCTTAGGATTGCGCGGTCTTGTATGCGGTCTTGTTCTCGTACATGCGCCGGTCGGCCTCGCGCAGCACGGACTCCAGCTCTGCCGGGGTCCTGGCCGTGGCCGAGCCCAGGGACAGGCGCACGGAGAGGGGGGTGCTCCGCAGGCTGCAGGTGCCCATTTCCTCGCAGATGCGCTTCAGGGACACGGCAACGGCGGCCTCGTCAGCGCCGGGGAGCAGCACGGCGAACTCGTCGCCGCCCAGGCGCGCCACCAGGTCGCCCGCGCGGAAGGACTTGCGCAGGATGTCGGCGGCGGTTCGGATGAGCTCGTCGCCAGCGGCGTGGCCCAGGCTGTCGTTGATGGCCTTGAGCCCGTCCACATCGGCCATGATGACGCTGACGGGCAGCAGGCGGCCCTGGGCGGCGCGCCGGAACTCGGCCTCGAAGTGGGCGCGGTTGTAGAGGCCCGTGAGCGCGTCGTGGGTGGACACGAACACGAGCTGCTCCTCGTAGGTCTTGCGCTGTGTGATGTCGCGGGCCACGAGGTGGTAGCCGCAGATGGTCCCGTCGTCCTCGCGCACGGGGTTGGCGAGGATCTCGACCCAGAAGCTGCCGCCGTTCTTGTGCAGCAGCGGCACCTCCACGCGCAGGGGCTCAGGGTCGGAGGCGTCGGCGTTGGAGGCCAGGTAGTCCCGGCAGCGCTCCTGCATGAGCCCGACGTGGTCCGGGTGCATGGCCGTCCAGACAGGCTGGCCGAGGATCTCCGCATAGTTGAAGCCGCGCGTGCGTTCGTCGGCCGGGCTGGCGTAGATGAAGCGGTGCTCGGCGTCGAGCCGCCAGATGATGTCGGCCGAGTTTTCGGCCAGGAAGCGGTAGCGCTCCTGGCTCTCGCGCAGGGCTCGCGCGGCCTGGTTGCGCTCGGTGATGTCCGTGACCACGCCGACGATGCCGCTGACGTTGCCTGCCGCGTCGTGGGTGGCGGCCTTGCTGAACATGACGTCGCGGACGGTGCCGTCCTTGCGGGTCATGCGGAAGTCGTACATCTGGACGCCATCGGCCTGCATGAGGGCCTCGTCCATCTCGTAATATTTGCGCGCGTATTCTTCGGGGTAGAGGTCGAACACGCCTCGACCGATGAATTCCTCCCTTGGGCGCTCGAGAAAGGCGCTGAAGGCGTCGTTGCAGCCGGTGTAGATGCCGGCGCGGTCCTTGATGAAGATGGGGCTGGCGATGGCGTTCTGGATGCTCTCGGTGAGGGCCGTGGTCTCGCGCAGGCGGGCCTGGATGCGCTCGTTCTCCTCCAGGGCCAGCTTGAGGCGCAGGTTGCGGGTGGCCAGGTCGGCGATGAGCCGGGAGAAGGTGCCCATGTAGGACAGGATCTCCCTGGCGCGCGCGCGGCTGAGCACCGGCACCTCGTCCAGGGCGTGCAGGTACTCCTCCACGTCGTAGCCGAACTCCCGGGCCTGGGCCGCGAAGAACCCGCGGTCGATGACGTCGGTGTCGTAGAAGAACTGGGTCAGGTAGTAGGTGGCCAGGTGGCGGCCTTCCACGAGCATGGGGATGGCCAGGTGGCGCAGGCCGTTCAGGCACAGGTATTCCCGCAGGGAGACGTCCAGGGCCGAGGCGATGTCGTTGGTCCGGCTTTGCAGGCAGCGCTCGCGGCTCTTGGGGCTCAGGCGGTGGAACCCGGCGCAGATGACCTGCCAGCCCGCGCCCGCGAGCACGCGGTCGTCGTTCACGTCCTTGATGCTGACGGCCACGCCGCAGGCCTTGTGGCAGGCCTCGGCCATGAGCCGGAGCTCGTGGCGGTCGATGAGATCGGAGAGCTTGTAGTTCATGGGGCCTCGTGTGAGCGCTTCCTTGTGCGGCCTGCGGACGCCGCCGAAGACAGTCGCAAGAGGAATCCTTACCACTTTCGGAGGGAATGGTAAAGCCGTGCGGGCCGGGTCCAGGCGGGCGCTTAAGGGGCGGGACTCGCCGTTTCCTGCTCCAGCAGGCGCTTGTGGCGCTCGTATTCGCTCAAAAGACAGCCGCAGTACTGCTGGCGGTAGATGCCCCACTCTTTCGACAGGCGCACGCCCTCCAGCAGGCCGGGGCGGAAGTCCTCGGGCAGGAAGGCGAGGTCCGGGCCTGCGTGGCGCGCGCCCGCTTCCAGGATGGCCTTGCGGTTCTGGTAGCGGCTGTACAGGAGCGTGCTGGTGAACTGCGCGAAGCCCCGGCTGCGCGCCACCTTGGCGGCCAGCACGAAGCGCAGGTCGTAGCACCTGGGGCAGCGCTGCTTCATGTCGTCCATGCCCGGCCCCAGGGCCGCCATGGCCTCAAGCCAGGGGCCGGGGTGCGCGGCGGCCGGGCCGGACTGGCCGGGCTCGTCGGACTGGCCGGACTCGTCGGAAGAACTGGGCCCGTCGGCCAAGATGACGGGCGCGTCCAGGCGCCGGGCCACGTCCAGCAGGCCCTCGCGGCGGCGCAGGTACTCGGACAGCGGGTGGATGTTCGGGTTAAAGAAAAAGAGCGTGGGCGCAAGGCCCAGGTCGCGCAGGCGCAACACGGACATGATGCTGCACGGGCCGCAGCAGGCGTGCAGGAGGATGGCGTTTTCCGGCTGCAGAGCGGAAGTGCTCATCGCTGTTCTGTCATTGTTGTGCTCTGTTGTTCTTCAAGCGTGTCCAACTGCCCAGCGCCCACCGGCGCCATCTCCACCGTCACGTCCCCGCGCTCCACGGCCTTCGCCGCAGAGCGGACGTCGCGAAGGAAGCGAAGGGCAGCGCCCAGAAACCTGTCAACCAGCCAAAGGATCAGGAACAGCAGCAGGAGCGGGAATCCTTCCACGGTTCACCCCCCCTGGCGGCGCACCGCCCGGTTATGGCAGCTTCGTGTCCACAACGATCTCC
>CAZXZF010000163.1:0-6302 GCA_964645095.1 uncultured Desulfocurvus sp.
CCCCTTTTTTGGGCCCAAACTCGGCCTGAAAATCAAAGATGTACCCCACGCCTGTACCCTTCAGCGCACGTGTCCCGGTCCCTGCAAGGGGGCCGGGTTTTTGCATTTATTCTGAAAACTTGCCCAGTGCATCTTAAAGAAATCCGCTGCCTATCTTCAACCATCTGGAACTGTCCAATATGTTGGCAGTTCCGGGTATCCTCGTTTGGCGCGGCACACAGTATATGTGTCGAAAGGGCTTGCAGCAGAGGTACACCATATGTAAAATTACGCCTATAATAGACAAGGAGCCGGGCATGCCGAGCCTCAAGCCGTCCAGAATCGTCGCCGTGTATGCGCTCGTCAGCGCGCTGTGGATTCTCCTGTCAGACAAGGCGGCTCAACTGCTTTTCTCGTATTCCGTGGGAGTTCTCACCCTGGTGAGCACCTTCAAGGGGTGGCTGTATGTTGCTGCCGTTTCGGCCATTCTCCTGGCCCTGCTCAAAAAATATGAAGCGCAGAATATACGCCAGCAGGCCGCGATCACGCAGAGCGAAGAGCGTCTGAACCTGGCCCTGTATGCCGTCAGTGACGGCCTTTGGGATTGGCGCATAGATACGGGCGAGGTCTTCTTCAATTCAACCTGGTACACCATGTTGGGGTACGAACCGGATGAATTCCCGCAGAAATATGAAACCTGGGCAACCCTCGTCCACCCGGAGGACGTTGCGCGGGTTGAGCAGGTCATCCAGCTCCATCTTGAAAACAAAGAGCCGTTCAGCTTGGAGTTCCGCATGCGGGCCAAGGACGGCGGCTGGAAATGGATTTATGACCGGGGCCAAGTGATCCAGCAAGACGCTTCAGGCAATGCCGTGCGCATGATCGGGACGCACATCGACATCACCGAGCGCAAGCGGGCCGAGGAATTGCGCCTTCAGATCGAGCACACCGTCAATCACAACCTTCGGACTCCAGCCAGCAACGCCATCAATATTGCCCGGATGCTCCGCGAGGAAGCTGACCTGACAGCGGAACAGCGCAAGGATCTGCTTGACCTTTTCGAACAGTCGGGGCGGAACATGCTGGATACCCTGAACAGCTCCCTTGACCTCTACAAGATAGAGACAGGGCAATATCAACTTCGGCCCGAGGTGTCCGACTGTCTGGCCATACTTCTGGAACTCGTCGAATCCCTGGCAAAGGAAGCCCAGTTCAGCCGCCTCCATGCGGAGGTGCTGCTCGATGGCCGCCCGATAGGCCCGGACTCGCGGTGCCTCTGTTTGGGCGTCCCCAGCTTGGTGCGTACAGCCATTCAGAACCTGTTGGCCAACGCTTTTGAGGCCTCCCCTCCTGACGCAACCGTGCACGTGGGCTTGTCTTTGGACAAGGAGTGCCGCATCGAAATTCGGAACCAGGGCGTCGTGCCTGTTGAGATCCGGGACAGGTTCTTCGACAAGTACGTGACCAAGGGCAAGCTGAAGGGAACCGGGCTCGGCACCTATTCCGCCCTGATGATGGTCAAGGCGCAGAACGGGGACATCGCCATGCGCACATCCGACAGGGACAACGAGACAGTCGTGACGGTGCGCTTGCCGCTGCCTGTGTAACAAACAGCTTTGCTCACAGAGTTGAGGCCAAAGGGGCCTTGTCGGCTTTGGGGGACTAGTTCCAGCCGCCGCCGCGCTTGGAGGAGTAAATGATGCGGTTGGCCTTTTCGGCCACAGGCTCGAAGGAGCCCTTGCGGCAGGCCTCAGCGGTCTGGCCGACGCTCTCAAGGACAAGCTCCTTGTAGACCATGTCGCCGACAAAATAGCTGGGGTCGTGCTGGGCCCGGCGCACGCGGAAGACCACTTCGCCCAGGTCGATGGCCTTGTAGCTGGCGTGGTACAGCCCGTCGGAGCCCTTGTGGACGCGCATGCTGTTTCTTCCGCCAAGGATGTTTTCGTTCATGCGTTCCACCTGCTGCCGGGCGAACTGCGAAAAGCGCTGGTGTTCGCGGGCCAGGTCGCTGTCCATGGGCTCGGGCGCGGCGTCTGAGGAAGCCTGGACCTGGGTGCTGGGCGCGGACTCCGCAGCCTGGACTGGCAGAGCGAGCAGAAGCAGCAGGCAAAAGGCGGGCAGGCAGGCAGGGGTGCGCATGGGGGGGCAGACTCCGGTACGGGTTTCTGGGCCGGGTTTTGTGTAGGCACGCCTCTCGGGGTAAGTCAATGCAGCGTGGGTGCGCATGTTGCGGCGAAGATCCTGGCTGCTTTCTGCGTGGCCAGGAGGCGCCTCGGCGACGAGCGGCTAGGACAAGATCGAGCTGAACAGGACCGCGCCTTCCGAGATGACATCCGGGTTCATGAAGTCGCGCGAGGTGGAGATGGGGCTGCTGACGGTGTAGTGCATGGCCGCCAGGAAGGCGGTGGCATCGCCCTCTTGCTGGCTCTGTATGGCCTGTGCAGCGGCGTTGCAGAGATAGTGGGCGCAGCGCGGCGACTTGAAGAGCCGGATGGTGCACCCGTCCTCGGCCAGGCAGTCGCAGTATCCCGGCCTGAGCTGTTGGCCGTGGACCAGGCTGTGCGTGGATTCCAGCTTTTGCAGCAAGCCGACGACGTGTGCCGTGTGCAGGGCCAGGGGCGAGTTCTGCGCGCTCATCAGGTCCATGGCTGAAAGTGTGACAAAGTGGTTCTCATCGCAGCACCCGACGGGTGGGCGCTGGCAGGCGCTGGCGCAGGTGTCTCGCGCGCCGGCGCTGAGCATGATGTCCAACTGGCGGATGTACAGCGAATAGGCGATCACCTGCTGGCGCACCACGCCTTTCAGCCCATTGAGGTGTCCGCTCAGGCGCTCGATCTGGGTGCAGACGCTCTGCTCAGTGAGGAAGGGGTAGTCCCCTGCGGCCAGGTTTTCCAGGTCGCCGGTCACATGGACGTGACCATTCTGCGACAAGGCGCTCAACCAGTGGTCTATGGGCATGGCATCCTGCATGTATGAGGCTTTGCCGACATGCCCGATGACGTGCCTTGCGAACCACTGCTGCCTCGATATCATACGTTTTCAGTAGGGGATTGCAAGGACTATCTGCCTGCCTCCTTTTCAACGACCCGGAAATCCAGTATACTCCTCCTGCTTTGGTCTGATTGCCGCAATGGCAATATGTTTTGCCTGTGGCTGGACATGTTCGTCCGACATGGTGTAAATGGGTCTTAGGATCTCAGAAGACTGTTCCCTGGTTGAATTGACGTGTATTTCGGAGGACATGGATGCGGCTCCCACAGATCGAACCTGCGGCAGAGCTGGCGGAGATGGCGCCAGCGTCTGCATTGCCGCCGCTGCATATGACCATTGAGGCCTACCAGGCCTTCCTCGAGGACTGCCCGGAGCCCATGCAGATCACGGATATGCTCGGGGTTATCCGCGCGGCGAACCGCTGCTTTTGTGATGAGGCAGGACACACGCGTGAAGAGCTCATCGGCAAGAGCGTCCTTGATTTTGGCTTCTACGCGGATATACGGCAGCGCGAGCAGCTGTTTTTGATGCTCAAGGCGCAGGGCCAGGTCCGCGAGTTCGAGGTGCGCCTGCGCACGAACAAGCTGGGCGAGTTCGCCGCCCTGGTGTCGGCCTCGCTCATCGTGCTGGGTGGCGAAACCCTTGTCATGAGCTCCATCCGCAACGTCAGCGAGATGTCGGTCGCCCAGGAGGCGCTGCGCAAGAGCGAAGAGCTGCTGCGTGGGGCGTTTCAGGCCAGCCTCGACCCCATTTCACTTTCCAAGACGGACGGCGAGTTCGTTGAAGTCAATGACGCCTTCTGCGAGCAGAGCGGCTTCAGCCGCGAGGAGGCCCTGGGCCGCGCGGCCCAGGACATCGGCCTGTGGCTGTACATCTCCCAGCGCGACGCCTTCTTCGCCGCCCTGGCGGCGCAGGGCGCGGTGCGCGCCTTCGAGGCCGACATGGTCGACCGTTCGGGCATGGTGCGCCGCTGCCTGCTTTCGGCGCGCATCACTGTGGTCGGGGGCGTGCCCATGGTGCTCACCGTGGCCAAGGACATCTCCAAGCTCATGGAGATCGAGCGCGCCCTGCGCAAGAGCGAGGAGTTCTTCCGCACCCTGATGCATGATGGTGTGGACCCCGTGGGCCTGGCCGAGCTGAACGGCACCTTTGTGGAGGTCAATGACGCCTTTGTGGAGCTTACGGGCTATTCCCGCGAGGAGATCATCGGCAAGAACGCGACGCAGCTTGGCCTGTGGACGGATCTGGCCCATCGCAATGAGATGCGGCGGTTAATGGCCGAGCACGAGGCCGTCCACAACTATGAACTGACCGTGCAGCGCAAGGACGGAACCCAGCGGCACTGCCTGCTTTCCGGGCGGCGGCTGACCATCGGCGGGCGCGAGCTGCTCTATTCCTCCACCAAGGACATCACCGAACTGCGCGCCGCCGAACAGGCGCGCCGGGCCGGGGAAAACCGTTTGCGGATGTTGGTGGAGACGGCCTCGGAGGGGGTCTGGATCGTGGGCGCGGACGGGCTGGTCTCCTTTGTCAACGCGCGCATGTGCCAGCTTCTGGGGCTGCCGCAGGAGAAGGTCCTGGGCCACGTTCCGGCGGAATTCGGCATCCCGTCGACTCTGGACCCCGTGTGCGCCCTGCCCGAGGACGGCCGCAGGCCCTCGCGCGATGTTCATCTGACCCGGCCGGACGGCACGCAGTGCTGGGTCATCATGAATGACACGCCGCTTCTGGCCGACGACGGAGCCTGCATCGGCGCCGTTGGCCTGTTCACGGACATCTCTGAACGCAAGCAGATGGAGCAGGAGCTCGTCCAGGCCTGCACCCGGGCCGAGGCCGCCGACAAAGCCAAGAGCGAGTTTCTGGCCAACATGAGCCACGAGATCCGCACGCCCTTAAACGGCATGCTCGGCATGCTCCAGCTCATACAGGCCGACAGCGCTGACACGGAACAGGGCAGCTACGTTAAAATGGCCGTGAACGCCGGCCACAGGCTGCTTTCCCTGCTCACCGACGTGCTCGACTTTTCCAAGATGAACACCGGGCTGGTCCAGCTCCGGGCCGAGCCCTTCAGCATGTCCAGGCTCTTCGACTCCGTGGCGGCAATCTTTCATGTGTCTTGCGCGGCCAAAAAACTGCAGCTGTCCTTCCTGGTGCACCCGGACGTGCCCGAAACGCTTTTTGGCGATGAGGCGCGCCTCAGGCAGATCCTGTTCAACATCGTGGGCAACGCGGTCAAGTTCACCAACTCCGGCCATGTGCGTGTCGAGGCCTGGGCCAGGCCCAGCGAGAAGTTCGGGCCAGGCAAGGTGCGGCTGTACCTGTCCGTGGCGGATACCGGCATCGGCATCCCGGATGACAAGGTCAGCTATGTGTTCCGCCGGTTCACCCAGGGCGACGGCACCTTCACGCGCGAGTACGAGGGCGCTGGCCTGGGCCTGGCCATCGTGAAGCGCATCGTAACCCTCATGCAGGGCGGCATCTCCGTTGACAGCGAGGTGGGCCAAGGGACGACCATGAACCTGCACGTGCTCCTTGGCACTCCCCAGGCTTCGGCCCAGGTGCAGCCAGCCGGCGCCAAAGCCGTATCGGCCAAGACGGCGCGGCCCCTGCGCATCCTCCTGGCCGAGGACGACGCCACCAGCCAGTTGGCCCTGCGGGTCATGCTGAAGCGCATGGGGCATGCGGTGGTCGTGGTGGAGACTGGGGGCATGGCCGTGGAGGCCTTGAAGGCTGGCGACTTCGACTGCATCCTCATGGACATCCAGATGCCGGAGATGGATGGGGTGCAGGCCACGAGGCTTATCCGCACCTCGCCGGAGCTTAAGCACAAGGCGCACATCCCCATCATTGCGCTCACGGCCTACGCCATGAGCGGGGACCGCGAGAAGTTCATGGCCGCCGGCCTGGACGGGCACGTGCCCAAGCCGGTGTCGCTGGCGGAGCTTGAGCGGACCTTGGGCCTGGTGGTTGGCCGGTTGGGCCGTTAGAGCCAGCTAGGCGGTGGTGTGCTTCTTGTAGGCCTGCACCGTGTTTTTGAGCAGCATGGCGATGGTCATGGGGCCGATGCCGCCGGGCACGGGCGTCATGGCGCTGGCCGTGGCGCAGAGATACTCGAAGTCGCAGTCGCCCACGAGGCCGTCCTCCATGCGGTTGATGCCCACATCCACCACCACCGCGCCGGGCTTGACCATGTCGCAGGTGACGAACTTGGGCTTGCCGATGGCCGCGAACACGAAGTCCGCGCGCCGGCACTGCTCGGGCAGGTCCGGGGTGCGCGAGTGGCACAGCGTCACCGTGGCGTCGCCGAAGCGGCCCGGCTGGGAGAGCATGAT
>CAZXZF010000164.1:0-6275 GCA_964645095.1 uncultured Desulfocurvus sp.
GCCTCCACCAGGACGATCTCGCCGCCGGAGTCGCTCCAGACCAGGCCGTTGACCACGCCAGGGCGCGGGGCCGGGCGCGCAGACTCGTGGGTGTAGCGCCTGGGGCCGAGGAGGCTCGTCACCAGCGCGGGGTCGACGGCGGCCGGGTATTGGCCGTGGGCGCTGCCATCGGAGCCCGGCTTCATGGCGAGGCGCGCCAGCTTGCGGCACACGCCGCCGATTTCGCGCTCCAGGTTGCGCACGCCAGCCTCGCGCGTGTAGTCGCGGATGATGGTGCGCACGGCCTCCGGCGCAAAGGCCGGGAAGGGGTGCGTCAAGCCGTGTTCGGCGCACTGGCGCGGCACCATGTACCTGAGCGCGATCTGCTCCTTCTCGGGTTCGGTGTAGCCGGGGAAGTGCACCACCTCCAGGCGGTCCTGCAGGGGCGCGTCGAGGCGCGAAAGGTCGTTGGCCGTGGCGATGAACATGACCTGGGACAGGTCAAAGGGCACGTCCAGGAACAGGTCGATGAACGAGCGGTTCTGCTCGGGGTCGAGGATCTCCAGGAACACAGCTCCGGGGTCGCCACGGAAGTCCTGGCCGACCTTGTCGATTTCGTCGAGCATCAGCACAGGGTTGTTCACCCCCAGACGCTTGATGGCCTGGATGATCTTGCCCGGCATGGCCCCGACGTAGGTGCGGCGGTGTCCGCGCAACTCGGCTTCGTCGCGCAGCCCTGCCATGGACATGCGGTGGAACTTGCGGCCCAGGCTTTCTGCGATGGCCATGCCGATGGAGGTCTTGCCCGTGCCTGGGGGGCCGGTGAAGCAGAGCACCGGGCCACGTGCCGGGGCCAGGGTCTTGCGCTGGCCCAAGACCTCGCGCACGCTGGCGCGCAGCTCGTCCAGGCTGATGGGCTTGGTCAGGTAGTGGGCCGCGCCGGTGCGCATGGCCTGCACAGCGGAATTCACCGTGGCGTAGCCCGTGACGATGATGATCTGCGTGCCTGGCGACAGCCGCCCGGCCTCGGCCAGAAGCGTCATGCCGTCCATCTTGTCCATCTTGAGGTCCGTGACGATGAGGTCAAAACTCCAGGTGCGCAACAGGTCCAAGGCCTCCACGCCATTGGCTGCGGTGCGCACGGCGTAGCCTTCCTTGCGCAACACGTGCTCCAGGTTGGTGCGGGCGATTTCCTCATCGTCCACCACGAGCACGTGCGGCGGCGCCGCAGCGGCCAGGGTCCGCCCGGCCAGGTATTCCAGCAGGCGCTCCTTGACGTGGTCCAGGCCGAAGTGGCGGTCGCTCAGGATGCGCTCCACGCGGGCAAAGTCCAGGCAGTCCTCGGTGGCTGCGGTCCAGGGCAAACTGCTCAGCCAGTCGATATAATTCAGACCGATGGCGTATTCAGCCACCGAGGGGTCGGTCTTGTCCAGCCGGCCCAGTTCCTTGGCAACGATGCCCGCCACGAATTCCGGCAGGCCCGCGCCCTTCACCTGTCCGCGCAGTTCCTCCAGGCCCTTGCCTGTTGTTGGCGCCTGCTCTTCCTCAGGCTTGCGAAAAAATATCATCCCCGTCCTCCCCGCGCCGCATGGCAGCGACTGGTCGTGATCGTTCAAGCCCTGTTTACGCCTGCATTTCCCAACGTGTCAAAGCCTGCCCCCAATTCCCTGCGCCGCCATGTTCGCCCTGTGTTGCATTCGGCAACGCTTTGGACATGAGGGTGTTGCATCAGTTATATCAATCAATTCCAGCCAGTTGTCTGTTTTGCGTGGCCGTGAGTGTTGCATTTTGCACCGCCACTGCGCGCCGCGCCGCTCTCGCGACGCACGACATGTTCTATTATTTCAACATATTAACACAACAACACCCTTCGGCACAACCCTTGAAATAACCGGGCCAACTGCAACTTCAACCCGAGGGGTCGCCATGAGCACTCTGCGTGACACGATCGAAACAACTTTTGCCGCCGCCGCCTTTGCCGAACGCAACCTGGGCCAAGAGGCCCTCTCCGCCCTGGGCATCGCTGCGAAAAACCAGTCCAGGACTGAGGCCGCCCGGCCTGATGCCAAGACCAAGCGTCCGCGCCCCAGCCTCAAGGCCTAGTCCCGTTCTCGGCACCGTCATGCGCAAGTCTGTCACCAACGTACGCGAGGGGCTGCCCCTCGCCCGCAAGCAGCCGGGAATCTCCCTTGAGCTGCGCGGGGGCCTGCGCGAGGCCATGGAAACCTATGGCGAGGCCATTTCCATGGCCGAGGCCGGAGAGCTGGGCCTTGCCCGCGCGATCATGGGCGAGTTCCACGCCGAGCACCGCAAGATCCTGGTGCTGGCCGAGAAAGACGGTGTGCCAGAGGCCATGGTCATTTACAGCGTGAACCTTGCCGAGCGCCTGGGCTTTGACCTGGTGCTGCTCAGCATCGACGACGCCCCCCGCAGTGGCGGGCGCTTCGAGGAGCGTTCCCAAAATGCCGGGCAGCCCCTGCTTCAAGAAGCGGCCCGGCGCGGCGTGACTTGTGCGCACCTCCTGCGCCAGGGCCAGCGCGACGAGGTGCTGAATACTCTGAGCGTGGAACTCCGGCGGGTAGAGTTTGTCATCACCCGCAGGCCTGAGGCCGAAAGGCGCAACGCGGCGCTGACCGTGCCGGAGTTTTCACTCAAATGCTGAACCGCCGCCCGCGCAGGTGGCAATGAACAGAGTCCAAAGGCGGCAGAGCCGTCAACCACGCACGAATACTAAGACACGGAGGACATGATGGCTCAGGAAATGACGAAAAAACAGGCCCTGGTAAAGATGATCGGGTTCGGCGCTGCCAGCGCTGCCGTGTATGGAGCGATATTCCATTTCGCCAGCCCCATCACCGAGATGTTTTCGCGCGGCGGAATGTACGCCGCCATGCCCATCGCCACGGTCTTCCTGGTCTCCTACGTGCACGGCGGCTTTGCCTCCAATTTGTGGAGCGCGCTGGGCATCAACGCCAAGCAGCCGGCCAAGACCCTGCGGCCCACTGCGACCAAGCGCCCCGAAGTCCGCGCCACCCTCAACGCCTAATCTGCGCGCAAGCTCAAGGAGACACCAATGGACGTCGCCCTCGACACCCTGAAATTCATCGACCTGACCACGGCCAATATCATCTTCCTGTTCATCGTCGGCTTCATCGGCGGACTGGTGAGCGGCTTCATCGGTTCCGGCGGAGCCTTTGTGCTCACCCCGGGCATGATGAGCCTGGGCGTGCCCGGCACCGTGGCCGTGGCCAGCAACATGTGCCACAAGTTCCCTAAGGCCCTGGTGGGCGCCATCAAGCGCTTCCGCTACGGCCAGGTGGACATCAAGCTCGGCCTGGTCATGGCCGCAAGCGCCGGTGTTGGCGTGCAGGTGGGCATCAAGCTCCAGCAGCACATCCTTGAAAAGTGGGGCCAGTCCGGCTCCAACCTGTACGTGAGTTTGTCCTTCGTGGGCGTGCTGGTCATCGTCGGCGGCTACGTGTTTTACGACGCCATGACCTCCAAGGATAACGGCGGCGTTGAGCCTGTGGCCCCTCTGGCCCTGCGCCTGCAGAAGATCGAGCTTTGGCCGATGATGACCTTCAAGACCGCCGGGGTGCGCATCTCCATGTGGTTCACCATTCCCGTGGGCTTCGCCACCGGCATGTTGGCCGCCACCATCGCCGTGGGCGGATTCATCGGCGTGCCGGGCATGATCTACGTGCTGGGCGCCAGCGGGCTTGTGGCCTCGGCCACGGAATTGGTCATCGCCTTCGCCATGGGCCTGGGCGGCACCATCAACTGGGCCATGCACGGCATGGTCGACATCCGGCTGACCCTGATCATCCTGGCCGGTTCGCTCCTGGGCGTGCAGCTCGGCGCCATCGGCACCACCATCGTCAAGGAGTCCATGATCAAGTTCGTCATGGGTTCGATCATGCTCATCGTGGCCGTGAGCCGCGCCCTGGCTGTGCCCAAGTATCTGGCCGAGCTGGGCCTCCTGGACGTCGCTCCGGAGAAGGTGGCCATCATGGACAAGGCCAGCTTCCTCATCATGTGCGGCGCACTGCTCATGGGAGCGGTGATCATCCTGGGCAGCATGTACAAGGCCCGCAAGGCTGGCGCACGTCAGGAGCAGGAAGCCTACAATCAAGCCTAACGGGATCGCCATTCCCTGGCCTGGGCCTGTGGTCCGCTTCAACTTTGAAGTGGGGCGCAGGCCTTCTCTGTTTCCGGCAAAGGGTGAATAGCTCTTGAGCAACTCGTATAATGCCCTTGGTCCAGGACAAAAATTATCACTTCCCAAAGAGTAAAAGGGATCAAATGGAAAGGGGGAAGCAACACGAGGCAATACGGATCCAAGGGAGCGGCGACGAGAAGCCGCTGCCCCCCCCGAGCACAACGCTGTGATATCTATCGCCGTTGCGGCCTGGATGAAGGCAGCCGACTCAACGGCTTTGCCCGATGTCTGCTTGGCGAGACTCAAGAAATTCGACAGGTCAACGTCCCGCGTTCCTTCTTCGGGCTACCGCATCTTGGACAAACGCGTTTCTTCTGGCTATAGACAGCCTTGCACGAGCATACGACCAGGATAGCCATCGGATACCTCCATTCGTTATGAAGTGCGCCGCCTATCGGGACACCAGAGGGACACGAGTGACCGTCTAAGCCGGTTTCATCCGGTGTCAAACGGGAAATTGCGGAAAGTTGTTCCAGCGTTTAGCCGCTTTATTAATTGGATAATCGCTGGAACTCTGATAGATTTGATTGGTGGACGATGGGCACTGCGGGGGGAATCATTACCCCCTCAGTGGCTATCATTCCTCGAGTCAATCTATCAGATTTTCAGCACTTATACAATCAATACAGCGGATAGACGCTGAAACAACTCTCCGCAATTTCCCGTTTGACACCGCTCAATCCCGACTTATACTGTTGCTCGTGTCCCGTTAGTGTCCCGTGGGATGCGGCCTTCAAAATGGAGAGCGGAGGTAACCGATGGCTATCTTAGTCGTGTGTGCGTGCAAGGCAGTGTATAGCGAGAAGAATCGCGTTTGTCCAAAATGTGGGAAGGCAAAAAAGGATCGCGGGACACGCTACCAAGTCGTCATCAGGGAAGGCGGTCGAGGGACACGGAAACATACGCGTTTTGCGAACACCATGGCCGAAGCCAAGCAGGTTGAGCTTGAGATACGCAACCAGCTTGATCTGAACATAAACCCAAAGGCTGCAAGGAAAGGCATCACGCTTGGCGAAATATTCCAGCGCTACATCACTTTAGCCAAGGATCCAACTGCCGACGAACACAAGAGATCCTGGCCCAAAGATGAGCAACGCTGGCGTGACTATCTCGCCCCTGCTTTCGCCAACCGCCGAGCTGACGCCATCTCCCGCGCAGATGTCTCGAATTTCCTCAAAGCGTTGGAGGGCAAACTTTCCCGCGTCGGAAAACCGCTTGCGCCTGCCACACGCAGGCACGTGCTACACTTGATGCAACGCGTGTATAATTGGGCATATGACGAAAAAATTTACTGTGGGTTCAATCCATCCAAAAAAGTAACTGTCAAAGTCAAAAACTCCATCGGAAGAGCACTTACCCCCGAACAGGCAAAACATCTGCTGGCCACACTTCAAGGCTACGGCGGGGATACCAAGCCGCTTGTGGAACGGATGTGCGCCTTAGGGCTTCTGTTCGCACTCTTGACCGGTCGCCGACTAGGCGAAATATGCTCATTGCGGAGAGACAAGGTTGATATGGAATTCGAGGAAGCTGAATTTTTTGACGAGAAAAATGATTGTTTTCTAACGGTGCCACTGGGCCGAGAAGCCTTGGATCTAATCAATCAAGCAAACGAAATCGGGCTCAAGGACGCAGAGATTGTTTTTCATCGCGAGAAAGGGGCGAGCATTTACAGCGCAATGCAATACCGGTGGAGGAAGCTCCGAGATAGCGTTGGTCTCGCTGGATTCAGGATTCATGACTTCAGGCACACTTTCGCTACCTGGGTGAAACGTAAAGTCGGCCTGCTCGCTTCGATGGGGCTAACTGGGCATACTACAGTAACGAATGCCAAGATTTACGAGCATACCGAAGATGACGTGTTGCGGCGTGGTATCGCCGCAGTAGCGGAGCGAGCGGGACTTCGAAACGGCGCACAGGACGACAAGCCAACCAGTTGATACGGGTAGATCTTGAATCGGAGAACAAATCCTGCGGCACCTCGTGGGCGAGAGGAAGAGATCCCTCTCGCCCATATTTCTTTGAACGTGGGCTGCTAATGGTGGATGTTGGTGATCCCTTTTCCGAGCAGCTTGAG
>CAZXZF010000165.1:0-6271 GCA_964645095.1 uncultured Desulfocurvus sp.
CCGATCCAACCGGCGATGAAGGCCCCGGTCATGGAGATGAGCGCCGGGTTCTTGAGCGGGAAGATGGCCGTGGGGTTCTTCAAAATGTCCACCCACACGGTGGGGCTGATGACGATGAGCACCACGGCCAGCGTCGTGCCGGTGACGATGGAGAACACCGCGCCCATGGTGCTGAACCTGCGCCACAGGATGGAGAGCAGGAGCGCCGGGAAGTTGGCGCTGGCGGCGATGGCGAAGGCCAGGCCGACCATGAAGGCCACGTTCTGGCCCTTGAAGGCCAGGCCGAGCACCACGGCGACCACGCCCAGGCAGAGGGTGGCGATCTTGGCCACGCGCACCTCCTCCTGCTCATTGGCCTTGCCGCCCCGGAACACGTTCACATAGAGGTCGTGGGACAGGGTGGTGGCGCCGGCCAGGGTGAGCCCGGCCACCACGGCGAGGATGGTGGCGAAGGCCACGGCCGCGATGAAGCCCAGGAACACCGTGCCGCCGGTGACTTCGGCCAGGAGCAGCGCGGCCATGTTGCCGCCCTTGTCCATGCCCGCGATGACGTCCTGGCCCACGAGGACCATGGCGCCGAAGCCGATGATGAAGGTCAGGATGTAGAAGAAGCCGATGAAGCCGGTGGCCACGAACACGCTCTTGCGGGCGGCCTTGGCGTCGGGCACGGTGTAGAAGCGCATGAGGATGTGCGGCAGGCCGGCCGTGCCGAACATCAGCGCCAGGCCGAGGGACATGGCGTCCCAGGGGTTGGACACGAGCCCGCCGGGGGCCAGCACCTTGTCGCCGTACTTGGCCTGGGCCGCGGCGAAGAGCTCCACCGGGTTGTAGTTGAACCGGGCCAGGACCATGGCCACGAGGACGGTGGCGCCGGTGAGCAGCAGGCAGGCCTTGATGATCTGCACCCAGGTGGTGGCGAGCATGCCGCCGAAGAGCACATAGCAGATCATCACCGCGCCCACGAAGACGATGGCGATCTCGTACGGCAGGCCGAAGACCATGTGGATGAGCGCGCCGGAGCCCACCATCTGCGCGATGAGATAGAAACACACCGTCATGAGCGAGCCGATGCTGGCCGCGATGCGCACGGGCTTCTGCGACAGGCGGTAGGCCACCACGTCGGCGAAGGTGTACTTGCCCAGGTTCCGCAACGGCTCGGCGATGAGGAACATGATGATGGGCCAGCCCACGAGGAAGCCGATGGAATAGATGAGGCCGTCATAGCCCTTGAGGGACACCAGCCCGGCGATGCCGAGGAAGCTTGCGGCGCTCATGTAGTCGCCGGCCAGGGCCAGGCCGTTCTGGAAGCCGGAGATGCCGCCGCCTGCGGCGTAGAAGTCAGCCGTGGTCTTGGATTTCTTCGCCGCGAAGTAGGTGATGAACATCGTCCCCGCGATGAAGACGAAGAAGAACAGGATGGAGGTGAGGTTCGGTTGCCCGATGGTTGTGGTGAACTGATCCATGTCTAATTCCTCCTGAGGCTCTGCCGGATGGCGTTCACGGCGCTGTCGAATTTGTCATTGGCCCAGAACACGTAGATTCCGGTAAGCCCCCAGGCCAGCACGATGACGAACAGGCCGATGGGGATGCCCACGCTCAGGCCAGGGGTGATCATGCCGCCAAGCATGGCCTTGTTGAAGGCCAGAACCAGAATGAAGCCGAAATATACGCCCAGCATGATAATGGACAGAACTGCCGAGACGGACCACTGCCTGGCGACCAGGGCCTTGAATTCAGGCGAGTTGATGATGGCTTCCGGGTCTTTGTTCATGATGGTCCTCCTGTTGTCGTTGCCTGCGCCGGGGCGTCGGACCGCCCAAGGCCCCTACGCGCTGTCTTCGATTACTGAAGTAAAGCACATTTTTCGATTGTGGTACCCTCTTTCGTTGAATGGCGCTATTCCGGCGGTGAGCATCCCGTAAGGCCCGATGAACACTCACCCGCGGATTTGCGCCGTTCGCCGCAGGCCTGCCCAGGTAAACGGCGGCAAGCGGCGTCCGCCAGCACAATGATCGCGCCGGCGGCAGGATTCTTGCTTCTGCTCTTGCAGAGAAAATTCTGCCGGAGCGCCTCATGAAAGTGCTTGTGATGAACCTGACCCGACTGGGCGACCTGCTCCAGTCCCAGCCCACCGTGGCCGGGCTCAAAGCCCAGGGTCACAGCGTGGGCCTGGCCTGCCTGGAAAACTTCGCCCCGGCGGCCAGCCTCATGCAGGGCCTGGACGGGGTTTTCCCCTTCCCTGGCGCGCGCCTGCTGGCCCGGCTGGACCAGGACTGGCGGCTGGCCCTGGCGGCCTATCGCGAGGCCACGGAGCGCATACGCCGCGAGTTCGCCCCGGACCTCGTCGTCAACCTGACGCCATCCGAGCCCGCGCGGCTCATGGCCATGTCCCTTGGCGCGGCGGAGCTGCGCGGCTTCGCCCTGGACGACCACGGCTTCAACGCCGACAGCGGCGCCTGGGCGGCCTTCCTGCAGCTGGCCTCCTCCTCGCGCGGGGCCAGCCCCTTCAACATCGTGGATATTTTCCGGCGCATGGCCGGGCTCTCCGGCGCGCCCGACAACAGCGGCGGCTTCGGCCTGCGCGGCCCGACGCCCGAGGCCCGCAGCGAGGCACGGGTCCGCCTGCAAGGCCTGCTCCCCGACGGATTGCAGGGCGCCCCGGCACAGGGCTACGTGGCCCTGCAGCTCGGCGCGTCCGAGGACCGCAGGCGCTGGCCCGTGGCGCGCTTCGCCCAGGTGGCCCGTGGGCTCGCGGAGGCCGGAGTCATCCCGGTGCTCGTGGGCACGGCCGAAGAAAAAGGCCTCGGGGAACGGCTGCGCGCCCAGATCAACGCACCCGTCATCGACCTCATGGGCCAGACCGACCTGCCTGCCCTGGCCGCAGTGCTGGCAAACTGCCGCCTGCTCGTCACCAACGACACCGGCACCATGCACCTGGCCGCTGGCCTCGACGTACCTTGCCTGGCGATATTTCTGGCCACGGCCCAGCCCTGGGACACCGGCCCGTTTCTCCCCGGCAGCATCTGCCTGGAGCCGGACTTGAGCTGCCACCCCTGCGGCTTTGGCCAGGCCTGCTCGCATCTCACTGACGGGAACGAGGCCTGCCGCCAGGCCATCGCCCCGGAGACCGTGCTGGCCCTGGCCCTGGACATGCTTGGCGGCCGCGCCACGGCGGGCGGCGGCGGCGTTGACGGCGGCGTTGACGGCGGCGGCGGCGCGCGCGTCTGGCGCACGGTCATCAACGCTGGCAACGGGTCCGGCAGCGGCCCTGGCAGTGGGGCAGACGGGCTCATGGACCTCGTCTCCCTTTCCGGCCACGAGAGGGAAGACCGCACGCGGTTCATCCGTATCCAGCGCGAGCTGTATCGTCGATATCTTGACGGGGAACGCTTCGGCCTGGCCGCAGCGCCAGCCGGGCCTTCAGCCGAACGGGCATCCGGGCCGGCATCCGGGCTGTCTGGCGAAGCGGCAGGCCCGCTGTTGAAGGCCCTGGGCACGGCCTCGGAGTTCCTGTTCCTGCTGGAGCGCCAGGGCCAGCTTTTGGGCCGCGACCCCATGAAATCCGTCAAGGCCAAGTTCCTGGCCACCTGGCAGCGGGTGCAGAGCTCGCTCTGCGCCGAGCCGCGCCTGACAATGCTTTCCGCGCTGTGGATGTTCGAGACCGAGCGGCCCGGCCTGGATATGCCCGAGATCCTGGCCCTGGCCGCGCGCTTCCGCGCGCTCATAGACGCCATGCGAGCCTCTGTAGAGATTGGCATGAACACTGCATATGGTCATGCAGACCAGTAAAAAAATCCCAACGCTGAACCCAAGGAGGGGCACATGCTGCTCATAGACGGACAGAAAAGCGAACTGGATTTCGCACACTTCAGCAACCTGGACCAGGTTTTCATCAAGGTCATGGAAGACGGGCTGTTGCACGACCGCGTCGTCACGGACGTGTTCGTCAATGACGAGCCCTTCTCCGAGATCTACCCGCACCAGGCCGAGGACATCGACGCCGGCGAACTCAAGACCGTGGAGATCCGCACCATGCCCGTGGGCGAGGTGGCCGTGGAGATCACCCGTGAGCTTTACAAGGTCGTCACCCTCATGGGCGAAGGAGCCACCCGCGTGGCCGAGCTCTTCCGCCAGGCCGACGACGCCGAGGCGCTGGAGACCTACCAGGATCTGGTGGACGTGACCCGCGACTTCATCGGCATGATCAGCACCCTGCGCGGCGAGTTCGCACTCAAGGACTACCGCGAATTCATGGAGGCCAGCGAACAGCTCTCCAACCTGTTCGGGGAGATGACCTCGGTCATGGGCAACGAGGACTGGATTCTCCTGGCCGACCTGCTGGAATACGAGTTTTTGCCCGCCGTGAACCGCTGGAAGAAGGTCGTCGCGCAGCTGCGTGAGGACGTTCGGGCATCCGGAAAGGAGTAACCCATGCGCGCGGCGCTCACTCTGCTCGACCAGGCCATTGAGATGGGAAACCTGGAGCTGGCCCACCTGGCCGCTGGCGAGGTGGACAAGGCCGAAGAGGTCGCCTTCGGGCGCGACGGCGTCATGACCGCGGCCCTGGCCGAGGACAACCTCGGCGCCCCGGACGGGGAATGCCTGGACTCGCTGGTGGCCAAGCTGGAGGAGCTCAAAGCCCTCCAGGCCAGGATCATCGAGGAGGCCACGCGCCTGCGCCGCTCCATCGGCCAGGAGATCATGCGCACGGGCCAGGAGCAGAAGCGGCACCAGGGCTACGGCAGGGCCGTGCGGCCCACCCCGCGCATCCGCAGCAGCTACATCAGCCGAAACAGCTAGATCTTCGGGGAAGGGCGGTCCGTTTTGCGGGCCGCCCTTTCTTCACGCCTTCCATCCAGCCTTCCATCCAGCCTTCCATCCCGGCCCAGGCTCCCCGGCCCGCCGCAAAGCGCCCTGCGCCCCGCGCGCCAGGCCAACCCCACGGCCAGCGCAATGCCGAACAGCTCCTGCAAAGCACCGCCAGCGGCCCTTGCCCCGGCCTGAATCCCATGCCCAGGCCAGCCTCCGGGAGGCCTCGGGTCCCTGCGGCGGATCGTGCGCAAGAGCTTGCCAGGCCGCTGGATTGAAGCTATCTGGCAAGGCATGCTGACACCCGCAGACATGCTGACGGCCAGGCCGCACATCCCCGTGGCCCTGCTGCGCCAGACGGGCTACGACCGCCCCGCCCTGCGCGACGCCGTGGAGCGCGTCCTCACCGCCTGCGGCCTGGACTTCGCGCGCGGGGAGCGCGTGCTGGTCAAGCCGAACCTGGTGTCCAAAAACAACGCCGGGCTGTCCTGCACCCACCCGGAGGTGGTGCGGGCCGTGTGCGCGCACCTGCTCGACTGCTCGGCCAGGCCCCTGGTGGCCGACTCCCCGGCCTTTGGCAGCGCCGGACGCGTGGCTGCGGCCTGCGGCCTCACCGAGGCGCTAAAAGACCTGGGCCTGCGCGTGGCCACCCTGGACCGCCCCACGCCGCTCAAGCTCCGCGACGGCGGCAGCATCGGCCTGTCGCGCCGGGCGCTTGAGGCCGACCGCATCCTGAGCGTGGCCCGGCTCAAGGCCCACGGCCAGTTCCGCGTCACGGCCAGCACCAAGAACCTCTTCGGCGCGGTCTGCGGCTGCCGCAAGGCCCTGGCCCACATGCGCCTGGGCGATCTGTCCGGACGCATGGAGCGCCTGGTGCTCGACGTGCGCGCCGCCCTGCCCCCGGCCAGCGGCCTGGTGGACGGCATCGTGGCCGTGCACCGGGGCGGGCCGGTGCACGGCGAGGCCTTCCCGCTGGGACTCCTCGGCTGCTCGCCGGACACGCTCACCCTGGACGCCGCGCTCTACGGCATTCTGGGGCTCACCCCGGCGGACGTGCCCCTCTGGACCGAGGCGCTGATCCAAAGGCTGCCCGGCGCCGACCCGCGCGCAGCGCGGTTCGTGCTGGAGCCCCCCCAGGCCTTTGATGCCAAGGGGTTTGAAATCCAGCAGCAGCTGGAGCCCATGCGCTTCGAGCCCCTGCGTTTCATGCGCGGCCGCGTGAAAAGCCTGCTCGACAACATCGGCTAGGGCTCAGGCCGGGGGGGCCTGTCCCCCCGCACTGCCGACGGCAAAAACATCCGTGACCAAGCCTGCTGCAACGCCTGGGACAGGGTAACCCTTGCCACGCGCCCCGGCCTTGGCTATCAACACCGGGACGCCACCAGCCAAGGAGAGCCCATGTCCGATATTTCCCCCCGCCGCCGCATCACCGTCACCGGCCAGGTGCAGGGCGTGGGCTTCC
>CAZXZF010000166.1:0-4552 GCA_964645095.1 uncultured Desulfocurvus sp.
CCAGGGCCGCGATGAGGATGACCAGGGGCAGGGCCTGGAAGGCCAGGCTGAAGGTCAGGGCCGGGGTGGTCACCGCAAAGGGCGCCTGGCCGCCGCCCACAAAGCCGAAGACAAAGCTCGTGCCCGCGCGGGTGGCCTCCTCCAGGGCCTGGACCACGCCGTTCAGGCCCATGAACAGGGCCTTGAAGGCCGGCACCTTGAGCACCAGCCCGGCGATGCCGAATTGCAGGGCCAGCCCTGCAATGATCATGCGCCAGGGCAGGCGCGAGGGCGTGCCCGATGACGCGCCGCGTTCGGCGCTGGCCAGCCAGGCAATAACCATCAGGGCCACGAGGCCCAACGCGCTGTGGAGCATGAACATCTCCTCACAGGGATTCGGGCGCGGAAATGTCGTTGCCCTGGCATCTTGTGCGGGATTTTTCGGGGTTTGTGAAGGGGGAACAGGAGTTCTACCCGTGGCGCTCCCGGAGTATCCGCGCCGCAGCAGCCATGGAATTGAGCTTGGCCGCAGCCACCTCCTCCACGTTGACGCAGCGGTTGGCAAAGCAGCCGAACCCGCAGTCCGTGTTCAGGAAGATTTGCTCAGGCTTGAAATATTCCAGCGCGGCCTCGGCCTTGGCCACGATGAACTCCGGGGTCTCCACCTCCACTGTGCGCGGGTTGACCACGCCCAGGCCCAGCTCGCGGGGGAGCCCGCCCGAGCCGTCAGGCCCCTGGGTACCGGGAATGGACCCTGAAAGGGACCGGCCCACCACGCCGATGTCGCCCGCGCGCGGGGTGGCGTATTCCAGCACGTACTGGCGCACGTGCATGCGCTCAAGGGCAGGCAGCAGCGCGGTGTAGTCGCCCGTGAGCAGCACCTCTTCCTTGGTGCTCCAGTTGCCCCGGCAGATGTGCAGACCAATCCTGGGGCCGGTTTTCCCGGAAGGGTCGAAGACCCCGTCGATGATCCGGTTGATGAGGCTGGCCGCGTAGCGAAGTTCTTCACCCGCGTCCCGGCGGGTGGCAAGGGTCGCTCACATGAAGGTTCGTCGACCGCACTCCGCGCTCATGACGATCTCGGTCAGCACCGGCTCGTCGAACTGCACGAACTCGCAGCCCGCCTCGGCCAGCTCCATCAGCTCCGCGCGCAGGATGGCCACCACGTCGTCGCCCAGGGCCTGCTGGTTCTCGTAAACCTTGCCCGTGTACGCGCCCACCCACATGGAGCGATTGAGCAGGTACGGCCCGGGCAGGGTGATCTTCACCGGCTTGTCCGTGAGGCTTTTGACGAAGCGGAAGTCATTGAGCGCCAGAGGCTCCCGGCGCTTGAGCCGACCCACGCAGGTGGGGTTGCGGATGGCCGAGGCCGGGACGTCAAGGGTGGTCAGCAGCTCCTCGAAACCGCTCTTGTCCTCCACCTCGTCCAGCATCTCGGCCAGGGACATCAGCTTTGTGCCTTCCACCTTCTCGGTGAGGAAGGAATAGAAGTTGTCGCGCCGGTGCTCGCCATCGACCACGATATCCAGCCCGGCCTGCTCCTGGATGCGCACCGTGCGCCGCACCTCCTCGTCGGCCACGGCGTCGAAGGCCTGGCGGGTCATCTCGCCCAGGCGGCGGTCGCGCAGGGCGCGCAGCATGGTCTTGGAGCGGGGCCAGGAGCCCACCTGTGTTGTTTGAAAGGGGGTGGTCTGGAACGTTGTTGCCATAAGATTACACCACCGCGAATTTGATTGTGAGGGTTGTGGCCTTTTGGAGCGTGGCGGCAATGGGCGAGCGCGCCACCACGTCCTCAAAGGCCGCGCGCGCGGCCGCCTCGTCGTCCAGGGTCGAGGCGTAGCACTTGACCTCGATGCCGGCCAAGGACGGGTCGCCCTCTTCGATCCCCAGGTGCGCCAGGACGTTGTGCAGCGTGCCCGCCACGGTCAGCTCGATGTCGTCAATTTCCAGGCCCTGCCGGGCGCACTGCGTGGCATAGGCCGTGACCAGGGAACCGCCCAGGGCTCCGAGCAGGGCCTCCACGGCCGAGGGGTGGGCGTCCTTTTCCTCGAAGCTGGCGGCCTGGCCCAGCACCCAGGAAAAGTTGCGGCAGTAGACCGTGGCCTTCTGGTGCCCGGTTGCGCGCGTGCGCAGCCGCCAGACGTAGTCTCTGGCCTTGGCCTTGTCGTCGGCCAGGGCGGTCTCCTCCGCTGCGGCCTGCTGCTGGCCCCGGCGCACGAAGTAGCGGATCTGGCCCTGAGTCTCGCCCGGCAAATGGCCCAGATATTCATGCCCGGCCATGCGGCACCAGGGCGGCAGGTCGTCGCCCACTGTGGGCTCGCGGCTCTTCATCTCCAGCACGCCGCCCACGGGCACGCGCAGCATGTGCTCGCGGATCATGAGCACCAGCCCCGAGCCGCAGTCCAGGTCGCCGCCGTCGAAAACCACGTCAGCTGTGACTCCCGGCGGCGGCGTGATCGGACCAGTCATCGGCTAGTAGGCCACGCAGGGGCTGCCGTTGCTGAGCCACTCCACCAGGGCCGCGCCGCCAGCCGGGGTCGCGCCCTCGATCAAGTCGGCCTCGGACAGGCCGCGCTTCTTCAGGCAGGGGGTGCAGACGTAGACCTTGCCGCCCGCGCCGATGAACTTGCTGATGAGCTCTTTGAGCGGAGCAAAGGGCGCGCCCTCGTCGATCTTCTCGGCCTCGCCCTTGACGGCGCAGTACACGCCGTCCGTGGACAAAAAGACCATGGTCTGCTTTTCGCTGCCCTGGGCGGCGTTGGCGACAACGAAGCCGAGGGTGGCCTTGTCGCCGTCGGTGCGGCAGTGGGTGATGGTGACGCAGAAGGTTCCGGCCATGTCAGACTCCTTTGAGTTCGGGTTTGTATTCGATGAGGTAGAACGGGTGCGCCATGTCCAGCAGCGTGTTCCGGGTCATGCGGCACCAGGACGGGAACTCGATGGGCGCGGCGGCGTCGCGGCTGATGAGCAGCACGCGGGTGCCGGGCTGGGCGCGCAACAGGTAGGTGTACAGGTTGATGATCACCCGGCCGCAAGTCTCCTCGCCGCCGTCGAACTCGTCCTCAAACTCCCAGTGCTCGGGATAGGTCTCCTGCATGGGCTTCGGTCACCTCCGCTTCCGGGAGAGCCGTAGCATGGGAATTGGTGATAGTAAATATTTTGCCTGCCTATCAACGATCTGGCACAGCGAACCGATATGCTTGATGAAGACGTGAGGCTATGAGCGGGTGCCGCAAAATGAAACGGGCCGCCCGGCGAGGTGCTGCCAGGCGGCCCAGGGGCATGGGGAGGGACTCGCGCCCGGGGCTAGGCTACGCGGATGTCGCCCCCCAAGATTTCACGGCGCACGCTGTCCAGGTCGATGACCACGGGGTCGATCATGCTGTGGCCTGCGCGCTCGCCCCAGGACTGGTCGTCGGAGAAGCGGCCGTTGTAGCGGATGTCGTCCACGATGTAGAAGTTGTCCTCGTGCAGCAGACGGTCCCAGCGGTGCACGAAGAACTCGAAGCTGGCGGGGTCGAAGTCCTGCACGTTGGCCCAGTGCCAGGTGAGCGAGCAGACCTCGTCGTTGTAGCCCATGAGCGCCAGGAACTTGGCCTTGCTGTCCAGGTACATGCGGCGGCGCAGCAGCACCGCGGCCTCCTTCACGGGCAGGGGATCGAAGTCCACCGGCTGGCCGTCCAGGGTCACCTCGACCACGGACTCGTCGCCCAGCTTCATGCCGCAGGTGCAGGTGTTGCCACGGCGCCACCACTCCAGGTACTTCTGCTTGTAGATGCCGCGCCCCTGCGCGCGGATCTTCTCCGCAGTGGCCGAGGACACGGGGTGCAGGGCCAGATCGCAGCAGCGTCCGTAGATGGTGAAGGCGAGTTCCATATGCGTCCTCCAGGTGGTTGGTATCTTCTCGGGTGGCTCTGGCGGGGCAGCGCCCCTTGTGCGCCCCGCTGGCCATCTGCCTGGACTAAAGCAGCTCTCGTGCCATATGGGCATACTCTTTATTTCCAGTGCGTTGCGACAACAAGGCACGGCCTCCGAGATCCCGGCGGACAAATTTTGCGTCCGCCCTGGTTGACCTCCGGTGCGGGCCAAGGCAAAGTACGCACTGCAAGCCCGTCGCTTTGCAACAGGGGGAAATCACTGTGCATCACTCGCTTGAGAAGCCCTTTCCCTGCACCTCGCTGTGCTCCTTCATCATCGATTCCGTGGGCGATGGGCTGTTCACCGTGGACCGCGACTGGAACATCATCTTCTTCAGCAATTCCGCCGGCGACATCACCGGCGTGGCCCCGGACAAGGCCGTGGGCCGCAAATGCTGGGAGGTCTTCCGCACCGAAGGCTGCGCCGAGAACTGCGTGCTGCGCGCCTGCATCGACGAGGACCGCAAGATCGCGAACCGCATCATGATGGTCGAGCGGCCCGACGGGGTGCGCATCCCGGTGAGCGTCAGCGCTGCGCCCCTCAAGGACCAGGACGGCAACGTCATCGGCGGGGTGGAGACCTTCCGCGACATCTCCTGCGGCCCGGCCAGCAAGCGCCCGGACGGACAGAAGGACGGACAGAAGGACGGACAGAA
>CAZXZF010000166.1:4652-6216 GCA_964645095.1 uncultured Desulfocurvus sp.
CAGAAAAACGGACAGACGGGCGGCCAATGCGCGCCCGAGGGCTTCTGCTCGCGCGACCCCAACCTGGAGGAGATCCTGCGCATCCTGCCCCAGGTGGCCCAGAGCGAGGCCACGGTGCTGCTGCTGGGCGAGTCCGGCACGGGCAAGGAGTACTTTGCCCACGCCATCCACAACCTCTCCTCCCGGCGCGGCGGGCCATTCGTGGCGCTCAACTGCGGGGCCCTGCCGGAGCTGCTCATGGAGTCGGAGCTCTTCGGCTACAAGGCCGGGGCCTTCACCGACGCCCGGCGCGACAAGCCCGGCCGCTTCCAGCTGGCCGAGGGCGGCACCATCCTGCTGGACGAGATCGGCGACCTGCCCCTGCCGTTGCAGGGCAAGATCCTGCGCGTGCTGCAGGAGCGCGTGTTCGAGCCCCTGGGCGGGGTGGAGGGCGTGGCCGCGGACGTGCGCGTCATCGCCGCCACCAACCGCGACCTGGAGCGCATGGTGGCCGAGGGCAGCTTCCGCCAGGACCTTTACTACCGCCTCAACGTGGTGCGCATGACCCTGCCGCCCCTGCGCGAGCGGCGCGGCGACATCCCGCTCTTGATCGAGCACTGCCTGGGGCGGCGCAGGCAGGTCGGGAACATCGACATCCAGGGCCTCTCGCCCGAGGCCATGCGCCTGCTTTTGGCCCACCCCTTTCCGGGCAACATCCGCGAACTGGAAAACATCATCGAGTACGCCAGCATCCTCTGCACCGGCGGGCTCATCCAGGTGGAGCACCTGCCGGCCGACGTGCGCGCCTGCGAGCATCCGAGCCCCGACGCCGACCGACCGCCGACCATGGAGGACATCCGCTTTCGCGGGGCTGTGGAGGCCGTGGAACGCAACAACGGCAACCGCAACGCCGCCTGCCGCGACCTCGGCATCTCCAAGGACACGCTCCGGCGCATCCTGAGCCGGGGCGAGAACGATCCTTTGGACGTATCCAACCAGGCCTGGACGTAGAATTCGTCCGTTGCCGGGCCGAATACGCAAAACTCGTCCGCCAGGCCGAAAGGGCCACCTTCAGCGCTGGGCACCCTGCGAATTCTTTGTGTTTTTTTTGAAGGAACTCAGGGCAGGGGCGCGGCAGCCAGCGGCCCCCTTCGGGGGTTCAAGGGGCTTTGCCGCAGCCTGAACTATTTTGTTTGCCTTCCGCAGGCCAGGGCCTGTCTCCAAAAGAGGGATTTTGTTCACTGGCTAGAAATGAGGCGGTTTGGGGCCAAGGATAGTACTCCTGCGGTACAGCCCTGGCCCCAAACCGCCTCACGACGACGCCCAGGGGGCAAAAGACACTTTTCGAGACAGGCCATTACGGCAGCGGCGCGGCGGCCAACGGCATGCGCCAGCCCGAGCCGAAGCTGCGCCAGGCGATCTTGATGCCCGGCGCGGCCTGCCGGCGCTTGAACTCGGCCAGCTTGACCAGTCGGCAGACCCGCGCCACCACCTCGGCGTCGAACCCGGCCGCCACAATCTCCGAGGCGGTCTGGTTCTTCTCCACGTGCAGGGCCAGGATGGCGTCCAGCACGTCGTAGGGCGG
>CAZXZF010000167.1:0-6204 GCA_964645095.1 uncultured Desulfocurvus sp.
CTGGAGCGGCGCATGAAGTGCGGGGTGGGCCTGTGCGGGCGCTGCAACATCGGCGAGAAGTTCGTCTGCGTGGACGGGCCGGTGTTCACCCAGGCCCAGCTGGGGGGCCTGCCCCAGGAGTTCTAGGGCCTGTCCCTCAACTCATCTTTTCCCCCCAGGACGCCGGCACGAGGCGCTTTGGGGCCAGGGAGCGTGCCCGCGCCGCACAACCCTGGCCCCAGGGAGGCGTCCTCCTCGCCAGGGGACAGACCCCTCCCTTGAAACAGGCCCTGACCGCCCCCCAAGATTTTTTGGAACCGGCCTGACCCACTGGATATTTTTCTTGCGCCAACCGTTGACATGGCTTGCCCAAGGAGTATCCTGGCAGCGTAGGAATCTTTCCTCAACGCATGAAAGAGGAGGACACTCCAATGGACAGGTCCAATCGCTAGCAAGTGGCCCCTGACCGGCCCGCGCTCCGATCTGCTTCCGCCCTGCCGCGCTCACGCGGCTGCGGGCCAAAAGCCGGCAGCCAACGGTCAGGCTCTCCAGGAGTCCAACGCAAATAGGTCCCCAGGGGAACGGGATCTGACGCCGGAAACCTGCAAGATGCGCCCAGGCAAGGAGCCGCACGGCGCGTTGCAAAACGTCCACGTGGACCAGGCGGCCCGCAAGGCCATCATCAAGGAGAAGGCCGGGGCCATGCCCGACGAGGCTGTCATCGTGGAGGAAAACTGCAGGCCTGGCAAGAAACTGGCCGCAGTCACGATGCAGGACGAAAGATGGCTACGATGCCAGTCCAGGTCAATTGACGGCTCAAGAACAGCCCGGACCTAAAAATGAATGTCCCGGGCAAGGCAGCACCCCTGCAAACGACGCCGCGACCCGACCAAGGACACTGACAACGTCGAGCTGGTTCCGCTGAAAAATGCAACCGGCCCAACAGACCCCAACAAACAGGCCGCCCAGGACAACCCGGGCGGCCTTCTTTTTGGAATCTCACAGGGCGGAAGCTAGAGCCTGTTTCCAAATGATGGATTTTGTTCCCTGGCGAGGAGAGAGCCTATTTTGGGGCCAGGGGGTGTACTCATGCGGTACAGCCCTGGGCCAAAATCGGCTCGCGCCGACCTTCAGACAACGTCCAGGGGGCAAAAGACGCTTTTAGAAACAGGTTCTAGAAGCGGAACAGGGCGAACTCGCTCGGCCTGAGCGCGCCGTCCTTGTCGGCATCGGCCCGGGCATAGGCCTCCCGGTGCTTGCGCCGGAAGTACTCGTCCAGGTCTTCCTTGCTGATGTAGCCGTCGCCATTGATGTCCATGGCCTTCAGGTCCACGGTGCCGAACTGCTCCAGCCCCGTGATGCCCGCCTTGCGCTGCTCCTCGACCGTGAGCTTGCCGTCGCCGTCCAGGTCCGCGTCGCTGATGCGGAAGGGCTTGACGTCCGAGCTCTTCTTCGTGGCGTAGGCCAGCACCTCGTCCAGGGTCAGGTGCCCGCTCTTGTCCGTGTCCATGGCCTTGAAGGACGGACTGACCGACATGGACTTGGCCGGGCTGGACTTGATCGGCTTGACCGGCGGCTGCGTCTGGGCCTGGGCCGAAAGGGCGCCCCCCAGCAGCAGGGCCAACACGAGCGCCGCGCGCGCATGCCTCACCTCTCTTTTCATCTGGCCCCTCATTCTTCTCCCCATCTGGCCCCCCATCTGGCCCCCCTGTCGCCCGGACCTGGCCGGGCTGCGATTTTCGCAAGCCTACACGAGGAGGGGCGCAAAGGGCAATGGCCTGGGCCTAGCCTCCGAGCTTCTTGATCAGGTCCTTGGAGCCCATGTAGTTCGCGCCTTCCTCGCCCTTCACCAGCTTGTAGAAATCACACTCCATGCAGTTGCTGGCCTTCTGCGCAAAGGAGCCCTGAACCTTGCCGCCGCACAGGGTGCCGGCAATGGCCCAGCAGGCCCGGCCGCCCATCTTGCCCTGGTTGCAGCCGTCGGCCTTGCGCTCCTTGCCCGCCGTACACTCGCCCAGTTCCGCCACCTTGGCCCCGCCGGACTGGCGGCCGCACTTCTTGAACTCCCAGCAATTCATCTTGGCCATGCGAAGAACCTCCGTTGGATGTGCAGCACGAATTCATACCAGGCCGGTGAGATACCCCTCGATGATACCGCCCGTTGGGGTGCAATGGCAAGCTTCCCCTTAAGAAATATATACGCTATGACGAAAACGTAACTGTCCACGAGCCCCTCGACCCCGGGCCAAAGCACCTCGCCCGCAAGGAGCACACATGTCGCTGAACTTCCTGAACGCCATCACCAGGGCCAGAATCTCCGTCAAGATCTGGACCATCTCCGTGGTGACCATCCTCCTGTTCGTCCTGGCCACCCTCTACGGCTTCCTGCCGCTCATGGCGGACAAGCTCATGGAGGAGAAACGGACCATGCTGGCCAACCTCGTGCGCGTGGAGATGGCCCAGGTGGGCGACTACCAGGCGCGCGCGGCCAAGGAGGAATTCTCGCCCGAGCAGGCCAAGGCCAGGGCCTTGGAGTTCATCGGCAAACACCGCTACGGCCCGGACGGCAAAGACTATTTCTGGGTCAACAGCAGTGACGCCACGCCGATCATGATCATGCACCCGACCGTGCCCGCCTTAAACGGCAAGCCCATTGTCGATCCCAAGTTCAGCACCGCCACGAGCATGCGCTACCGCGACTCCAGCGGGAAGTGGGTGATAACCGAGATCCCCGGCGGCAAGGGCAACCTCTTCCAGACCATGATCCAGGTGGCCGGCAAGAGCCCGGACGGCATGGGCTACGTCACCTACAACTGGCCCAAGCCCAAGGTCGGCGGCGGCGTCACCGAGCAGATGTTCCCCAAGGAGTCCTGCGTCAAGCTGGACAAGGGCTGGGGCTGGGTCGTCGGCACCGGCGTCTACGTGGACGACGTGGAGGCCGAGGTGGCCGGCATGCGCCTCATCGTCCTCGGCGTGGTGGGCGTGGTCGCCCTGGCCGCCGCGGCACTGACCCTGCTCATCCTGCTCGGCATCACCAGGCCCCTGGGGCGGCTGGTGGGCTATTCCCTGAAGGTGGCCGAGGGCGACCTCGACGCCGACATCGAGGGCAGCTACCACGCCGAACTCGGCGAACTCAAGGACTCGCTCAGCCTCATGGTGACGCACCTGAAGCAGGAAATCGCCATCGCGAAAAAGCAGGAGGCCATCGCGGCCGAGAAGACCTGCGAGGGCGAAAGGACCCTGGAAGCCCTGCAGCGCGCCGAGGACGAGGCCAAGGCGCAGACCCGGCAGGCCGTGGCCGCCATCGTGGAGAAGCTCAAGGGCGCCAGCGGGGAGGTCCTCTCCTCGGTCACGGTGGCCATGATGGAGATCGAGGACATCCACAACGAGTCGGAACAGCAGATGGGGCACATCGGCGAGGTGGCCACGGCCATGGACGAGATGACCGCCACGGTGCTTGAGGTGGCCAAGAACGCCGGGAGCGCGGCCGAGGGCGCGGAGAACACGCGCCAGAGCGCCGAAAGCGGAGCAAAGGTCGTGGAAAGCTCGGTCAAGGCCATCAACACCGTGCACGGGCTCACCGTGCAGCTCAAGACCAACATGGCCGAGCTGAGCACCCAGGCCGACGGCATCGGCCAGATCATGGGCGTCATCTCCGACATCGCCGACCAGACCAACCTGCTGGCGCTGAACGCCGCCATTGAGGCCGCCCGCGCGGGCGACGCCGGGCGCGGCTTCGCTGTCGTCGCTGATGAAGTCCGCAAGCTGGCCGAAAAGACCATGAACGCCACCAAGGAGGTGGCCCAGGCCGTCACCGCCATCCAGGGCGCGGCCAAGGTCAACATGGGCAGCGTGGACTCGGCGTCCCAGGCCGTGGAGCAGGCCACGGCCTTTGCCAACGAGTCCGGCCAGGCCCTCAAGAGCATCGTGCGTCTCGTGGGCGGCACCTCGGACCAGGTGCGCAGCATCGCCACGGCCTCGGAGGAGCAGTCCGCCGCCAGCGAGGAGATCGACCGGGTCATCGGCAAGGTCCGCGCCGCCTCCCAGGTGGCCCTGGACAACACGGCCACCGCAGCCAACGCCGTGTCCAAGACCTCACAGGCCGCGCGCACCCTGCAAGAGGAGATCGAGGACCTGGAGAAGATGTACTCCTAGGCGCACGCAACACAAGGCCGCCCAAAGCACAAGGCCGCCAGAATGGGAGTACCCGTCCTGGCGGCCTTGCCGCGTCAAAAGCCCAGGAAATAACGGCCGCGCGCGGCCTGTCATCCAAGAGATGGGTTTTGTTCCCTGGCAAAGAGAAAACCTCTTTGGGGGCCAGGGGGTGTACTCATGCGATGCAGCCCTGGGCCAAAATCGGCTCGCGCTCATGCCCAGGCGGCATCCAGGGGACAGAAGACGCCTTTGGAGAGAGGCCCTAAAGCCAGCGCACCTGGGCCGCCTTTCGCGGCGGCAGGCGCTTGAAGCCGTACTTCGGGTGCCCGGCCATGAGCGCGCCCAAAAGCTTGTGGCCTTCCGGGATGCCCAGGGCCGCGCGCAGCTCCGCCGAATCCTTGGCCGCCAGCATCAGCAGCCCGGCCCAGCAGGTGCCCACGCCATGCGCATGGGCCGCCAGCTCAAGGTAGGTCAGGGCGATGGCCCCGTCCACGGTGTGGTCATAGCCGGTGGCCTCTGCGTGGGCCACAACCAGGTTCGGCGCGCCGCGCAGGATCACGTCCTCGCCCCGGTCCCAGGCCTCCAGGAACGCCAGGAAGTACGGCAGCCGCCTGAGCGCGTTCGCCGTCAGCCCGGCCAGCTCAAGCATGCGCTCGCGGCCCTCGACCACCAGCCAGCGCACCGGCTGGGCGTTCATGCCCGAGGGGGCGTAGCGCGCGGTGTCGATGAGCTGGAGCAGCAGCTCGCGGTCCACGGGCGCGCTCTTGTAGCGGCGCACCGAGCGGCGCGAGCGCAGCAGCTGTTCTGCCGCCTCCGGGGTCACGGTGAACTTCTTCTCCAGGGCGGGCAGCGCCTCCGGGGCCAGCCCGGCCAGGGTCAGCGCGGCCTTGGGGCACACGGCGATGCAGTGCCCGCACAGGATGCAGCGCGTGGCCGCGTCGTCCGCGCCCTGGGGCAGGCCGTCCGGTCCAAAGGCGATGATGCCCACCGGGCATTCCTTGATGCACAGGCCGTCCTTGTCGCAGCGGGCCGGGTCGATCTGGATATGGGGCTGGATATGGGGCTGGATATGGGGCTGGATATACATGGGGTGCTCCTTCTGGTTCACAACGAGGCGATGATGCCGACCACGCAGCCGGTCATGAGCGAGGCGATGACCCCGGCCAGGAGCGCGCGCAGCCCCAGGCCGGTGATCTCGCTGCGGCGCTCCGGGCACAGGGTGCCCAGGCCCGCGATGAGGATGCCCAGACTGCCGAAGTTGGCGAAGCTGCACATGGCGTAGGTCAGGATGAGCCGGGAATGGGCCGAGAGCGCGCCCTCGGGCAGGGCCGCCAGGTCCATGAAGGCCAGAAACTCGTTCAGGATGATCTTGGTGCCGAGCAGCGCCCCGGCGGTCTGGGCCTCGGCCCAGGGCACGCCGATGAGCCAGGCCACGGGCGAGAGCACCACGCCCAGGCCGCGCTGCAGGGTCACGGGCGCACCATAGACATCCGGCAGGGCGGACAACCCGATGTTGGCCAGCTTGACCACGGCCACGAACACGATGAGCATGGCCACGATGTTCCAGAAGAGCTGCAAGCCCTCCCAGGTGCCCCGGCACAGGGCGTCCACCGGGCCCGAGGCCGCAGATTCCGGCATCTCGTGGCCCAGGGTGGGCTGGCCGCGTTCCGGGAGCATCAGCGCGGCCACCAGGAGCGCGGCCGGCGCATGGATCACCGAGGCCGTGAGGATGTGGCCCAGTGCGTCGGGGATGACGTTTTGCAGCACCGAGGCGTAGAGCACGAGCATGGTGCCCGCGATGCAGCTCATGCCCGTGGCCATGAGCGCGAAGAGCTCGCTTCTGGTCATGACCGCCAGGTACGGACGGATCAAAAGCGGGGACTCGATCATGCCGAGGAAGATGCAGCCCGCCGCGCCCACGCCTAAAGCCCCGCCGATGCCCATGGCCTTTTCCAGCACCAGGGAGAACAGCCGCACCACGCGCTGGAGCACGCCCCAGTAGAACAACAGCGAGGCCAGGGCCGCGATGAGGATGACCAGGGGCAGGGCCTGGAAGGCCAGGCTGAAGGT
>CAZXZF010000168.1:0-6122 GCA_964645095.1 uncultured Desulfocurvus sp.
GGTTTGCCGGGGCGCATGAACCGCGTGACCCTGTACCGCATCCTGGAACTTTTGGTGGAGCGCGGGGTGGTGGCGCGGCACTTTGCCGGCGAGCGGGCCTTCCGCTACTGCCTGGGCCAGGGCGTGGCCGGGCATTCGCATTTCCACTGCACGCGTTGCGGCCAAACCCAGTGCCTGGACTCCAGGCTCCTGGAGCCGGGCCTCTCGCGCATCCTGTCCGGCCTGCCCATGCGCGTGGACATGGCCGAGGTCACCCTGGGCGGGGTCTGCGAAGGCTGCCAGAACGCCTGAGCCGACCGATTTGCGACAAAGACAAGGCCCGGCCCGGAGGATTCTCCAGGCCGGGCCTTGTTGCGTTTTCTCGCTGCGTGGTCCTACACCTTCACCTGATAGCCCAGGTCCACCAGATCGGCCCGCTGGCCGCCCCGGATGCCGACGTTCTCGCGCGGCTGCTCGTCCAGAATGAGGAACACGTCGCCCCGGGGGATGCCCAGGGCCTCCAGGGCTCCGACAATGGCGGCGAAGAGCGCGCCCTTGGTCTCCGGCGTGCGTCCGGCGAAGAGCATGATCTCCACCAGCACGTAACGGTCGCTCTTGCCCTCGGGCAGCAGCCACTCGTCCGGGCCGTGCACGCAGAGGCGCAGGTTGCGGTCCTGCACGGGCAGCTTCAGCGTGTCCGCGATGGCCGTCTGCACGGCCTCCATGAGCGCGCGCTTTTCGGCTGCGCTGCGGCCCTCCAGGATGCTGACCAGGGTGACGGGCATGGCAAGGCTCCTTACAGGCTCGGCAGGCCGGTTGCGGGCACGTTCTTCTCCAGCACTCCGGCCACCTGGAGCAGGCGCGCCTCGTCAAAGGCCCGGCCCGTGAGCTGCAGGCCCACAGGCAGGCCCGAATCGCGGCCCAGGCCAACGGGCAGGCTCATGCCCGGCAGCCCGGCCAGGTTGGTGCTGATGGTGAAGATGTCCATCAGGTACATCTGCAAGGGATCGGCGGTCATCTCGCCGACCTTGAAGGCCGTGGTCGGGCACACCGGGCCCATGATGAGGTCGCACTGGGCAAGCGCGGCCTCGAAGTCCTGGCGGATGAGGCGGCGCACCTGCGCGGCCTTGCGGTAATAGGCATCGTAGTAGCCCGACGAGAGCACGTAGGTGCCCAGGATGATGCGCCGCTGGACCTCCTCGCCAAAGCCCTTGGTGCGGCTCTTCACGTACATCTCGATCAGGCTCTGGGCGTCCTTGTCGCGGAACCCGTAGCGCACGCCGTCGAAGCGCGCCAGGTTGGAGCTGGCCTCGGCCACGGCGATGATGTAGTACGTGGCGATGGCGTATTCCGAGAGCCGCAAGCGCACGGGCACGGTCTTGGCGCCCAGGACCTCGGCCTGTTTCACGGCAGCAGTGCAGGCCTCGACCACCTCGGGCGAGAGCCCCTTGTCCCAGTACTCCGCAGGCAGGCCGATGGTCAGGCCCTTGAGGTCGCCTCGTTCGGACAGCGCAGCCACATAGTCCGGCACGGGCGTGTTGACCGAGGTCGAGTCGCGCTCGTCGTGACCGGCGATGACCTGGAGCAGGCGCGCGGCGTCTTCCACGCTGCGGGTCATGGGGCCGATCTGGTCCAGCGACGAGCCGTAGGCCACCATGCCGAAGCGCGATACGCGGCCGTAGGTCGGCTTCAGGCCCACGATGCCGCAAAAGCTGGCGGGCAGGCGGATGGAGCCGCCGGTGTCGGTGCCAAGGGCGCCATAGCACTGGCAGGCGGCAACCGTTGCGCCGGAGCCGCCGCTGGAGCCGCCGGGCACGCGCGAGGTGTCCCAGGGGTTCTTGGTGGCGAAATAGGCCGAATTCTCGGTGGTGGAGCCCATGGCGAACTCGTCCATGTTGGCCTTGGCCAGGATGATGGCCCCGGCCTCCTTGAGGCGCGCCACGGCAGTGGCGTCGTACACGGGCCGGAAGTTCTCCAGGATCTTGGAGCCGCAGGTGGTGGGCGTGCCCTTGGTGGCCAGCACGTCCTTGACCACCAGCGGAACGCCCCACAGCGGCTTGGCGGCGTCCGGCCCGCGCAGGTCCATTGCCTTGGCCTGGGCCCTGGCCTCCTCGGCCTGGAGAGACAGCAGGGCCTGGACCTTGGGCTCTGTGGCGCGGATGCGCTCAAGGGCGGCCTCGGTGACCTCTGCGGCGGAGCGGGACCTGTCCGCCAGCTGTTGGCGGACCTGGGTCAGAGTCAGTTGCGTCAGATCGGGCATGGTTTCGTTTCCGTGGCTTGCTGGGATGCTTTGGAGGAGGGCGCCCGGCCATGCGCAGGCGTGGCGTCTAGACGATGCGCGGCACGATGAAGAAGCTGCCGTCGGTCTCGGGCGCGTTTTTCAGGATGTCCTCGCGGGTGTAGTCCTTGCGCGCCACGTCGTCGCGCATGACGCTCACGTGGTCTACGGGCGTGTACATGGGCTCGACTGCGCTGGTGTCCAGTTCCGAGAGCTTGTCCATGTAGCCCAGGATGCCGTCCAGCTGTCCGGCGTACTGGTTGATCTTCTCCGGCGTCAGGTCCAGGCGGGAGAGCCTGGCCACCTTGGCCACTTCTTCCGGGCTGATCTTCATGCGTGCGTGCTCCTTAGTCCTTGGGCTCTTTGGTCAGGCTCCCGGAGGGGCCGGAGAGCTTCTTGTCCTTTTGCAACTGGCGCGAATAGCTCAGGCGCTTCTCGCGGCGGGATTTGGCCTTTTCGGTGGCGGCGCGCAGTTCAACCGGGTCCACCAGGATCTTGCCGTCCTTGCGCGGGCTGAACAGATACAGGTTCTGCCGCGCGCGGCCCTCGGCGTCCCAGGTGATGGGGGCCATGCTGAACTCCATGCCGCGCAGGCCTTGCAGGCGCTGGTTGACCTGGGCCGGAGTCCAGTCCGCAGGCAGGTTCAGCCTTGCGGCGAAGTGGATGAAGTCATGGCCCAGGGCCACCCAGAAGTCGGCCGCGTCCTGGGACTTCCCGCTGAGGGCGGCCTGGAGCGCCTTGGCCGCCGGGGCCTCGGGCCACCACGCGCCGGGGCAGGCTGCCAGCTGGAAATAGGAGTCGTCAATGTCGTGCGCGTTGTCCAGGGCAACGCTCCACAGTTCGGTACCCAGGAAGACCAGGTGCTGGCCCTCAAAGAAGTGGAAGTTGGACACCAGGAGCTCGGATTGCGCCCAGTCTTCGGGCACGAACACGGCCCCGAAGTCCGGCATGGGCAGGGGCATGTTTTTGTTGTGGCGAAAGGCGTCCGGGACCTTGAGCAGGCGCTCGACGCTGTGCAGCCAGCGGGGGTGGTCGGCCGGCGGGTAGAATTCGCTGGAGGCCAGGCGCAGGCCCTTGGCCTTGGCCTCGGCCTGGAACACCTCGGCCATGCGCTGGCCATAGCGGCTCTTGGGCGCCAGCACGGCCACGGAACGGATTCCCAGCTGGTCCGCGGTGAGGTCCACCAGGGCGCGCATCTGGTCCTTGGGGCTGGTGAAGAAGCGCCAAGCCTGGCTCCCCTCCTGGGCCTCGCCCAGGTCGGGCAGGAAGGCGAAGACCGCGCGCGAGGCGAGGACTCCGCCCTTGAGCATGTCGCGGAAGCCCTCCACGAGCATGGGCCCGCCCACCACGGAGAAGCTGGGGGGCAGGGCGGCAAGCTGCTCGCGCCAGTCCGTTGCCTCGGCGTTGATGGCCCTGATCTCCACGGTGCGGCCCTGGGCAGCCAGGCGCGCCTGGGCCACCTCGGCCCCGCGCAGGACCTTGGCGGCCGTGGTGGCGTAGCGGCCGGTGAGGGGCAGCACCAGGGCCACGCGCACCGCGCCGTTGCCAGCAGCGGGAAGGAGGGCCGCAGGCTGGTCGGAGAGGGTGCGGCCCTTGGCCTGGGCCAGCAGAATGGATGCGCCTGCGAGCTCTGAATGGACCGGGGCGGACGGCGCAAGGTCGGCGCGCGGCGGCAGGGCGCGGCGCCGCGCCTCGCGTTGGATGAGGGCGTGGGGGAAGGTGCCCGGGCCGCTGGTTCCAACCAGGCTCGCCAAACCCTGGAGCTGCTCTTCGGGCAGGTCGCGCAACAGGTTGGCGTACTCGGCTTCCATGGCGGCCTTGGCCTTGCGGTCCGGCGCCTGGCTGTGCATGCGCGCCAGGATCTCGATGGCCCGGGCCATGTCGCCGTTTTTCGCATGGATTCCGGCAAAGGCCATGGCCGCGCGGGAGCGTACGGCAAAGGGCAGCTCGGTGTGCGCCGCAAGCCAGACGCGGTGGTTCTCCAGCAGGTCCGGCCGGTTCAGCGCGCCCAGGGTCCTGATGTACTGCTCGTGCCAGGGCCAGGTGGCCAGCACGGTGCCGTCGGCCACCACCTGGCGGTCCAGGGCTGATTTGGCCTGGTAGTAGTGCCTGGAATTGAAGGCGCTGACGGCCAGGCGGTTCAGGGCCTGGAGGCGCGCCTCTGCGGGCAGTTCGCGCTCCAGCAGGCGGTTGTAGAGCAGCTCGCTCTGGGGGTAGTTGCCGGCGGACCAGAAGGTTTCGGCATCCTTGGCCAGGTCGTCGGTGCTCTGTTCCCGTACGGCCTCGAGCGGGGTGTCGCTGGGAGTGGGCAGGTTCAGCTCCACGCAGGCGGCCAGGAGCGGCAAAAGCAGGGCCAGCGCGGCCAGAAGCCTGGCTGCGTTGGCGCGGACGCCGAACTGGCGCGGGGTGTGTCTCATGTGCCTGTCTCCCTGGCCTGGGCGCCAAAAAAATCCCGGCCCACGGAAGTCCGCAGGCCGGGATATTTGTACGCACTCTTGCCCCGCAAGGCAAGCGGACGCCCTGGGGCCTTATTTGACCTCGGTGTAGTCCGCGTCCACGACATTGTCGTCGGCGGGCTTTGCGCCAGCTCCGCCGGGCTTGCCGCCCTGCGCTCCGCAGGTTCCGCCAGCGCAGCCGCCAGCGCCGGCAGCGCCGCCAGCTTCTTCGCCCTGCTTCTGGGCGTAGAGCTGCTCGGCCAGCTTGTGCGAGGCCTGGGTCAGCTCATCCGCACCAGCCTTGATGGCCTCGGCGTCGTCGCTCTCAAGGAGCTTCTTGACGTTCTCGATCTTGCTCTCGATGTCGCCCTTGACCACGGGGTCGATGTTGTCGCCGATCTCGCGCAGGGACTTCTCGGTGTTGTAGACCAGGGAGTCGGCATGGTTGCGGGCCTCGATGAGCGCCTGCTTCTTCTTGTCGTCCTCGGCGTGGGCCTCGGCGTCCTTGACCATGCGGTCGATGTCCGTCTCGGACAGGCCGCTACTGGCGGTGATGCGGATGGACTGCTCCTTGCCGCTGCCGGTGTCCTTGGCCGAGACGTTGACGATGCCGTTGGCGTCGATGTCAAAGGTCACCTCGATCTGCGGCACGCCGCGCGGCGCGGGCAGGATGCCGGTGAGCTCGAAGCGGCCGAGCGTCATGTTGTCGCTGGCCATGGGGCGCTCGCCCTGGAGCACGTGGATGGACACCGAGGGCTGGGAGTCGGCCGCGGTGGTGAAGATCTGGCTCTTGCGGGTGGGGATGGTGGTGTTGCGCTCGATGAGCTTGGTGAACACGCTGCCCATGGTCTCGATGCCCAGCGACAGCGGGCTGACGTCGAGCAGCAGCACGTCCTTGACGTCACCGGCCAGGATGCCGCCCTGGATGGCCGCGCCCATGGCCACGACCTCGTCCGGGTTGACCGAGCGGTTGGGCTCCTTGCCGAAGAACTCGCCGACCTTCTGCTGCACCAGCGGCATGCGGGTCATGCCGCCCACCAGCACCACTTCGTCGATGTCCTTGGCGGTCAGGCTGGCGTCGGAGAGCGCCTTCTTGCAGGGGCCGATGGTGCGCTCGACCAGGTCCATGACCAGGCTTTCCAGCTTGGCGCGGGAGATCTTGATCATCAGGTGCTTGGGGCCGTTCTGGTCGGCGGTGATGAAGGGCAGGTTGATCTCGGTCTCCATGGTGCTGGAGAGCTCCTGCTTGGCCTTCTCGGAGGCCTCCTTCAGGCGCTGCAGGGCCATGCGGTCCTTGGACAGGTCGATGCCGTTGTCGCGCTTGAACTCTTCCACCAGGAACTGGATGATGCGCTGGTCGAAGTCCTCGCCGCCAAGGAAGGTGTCGCCGTTGGTGGCGCGCACTTCCACGACGTTGTCGCCGACTTCGA